>NZ_JZAM01000127.1:0-405 GCF_000960595.1 Vibrio sp. S234-5 | reverse complement strand
CCCATGCAGTAGCTGCCAAAGGTCGCGGCAATATCCATAAACGCCTGCACTTCATCGCTGCTATCAATAAAATCCAACCGCGAGGCACAGTTGTAAATCATCACTACTTCAGGCTGATGCATGGCAAGTTCCACCACCCCATGACGCACTTGTTCTAACGTCAGAGAAGGATGGTTATAGCAAAACTGAACCTCATCACCGAGGCACCACGGCCTATCGAAACTCATGCTTCCATCGGCGTGAAGTTCTGTGACGGTACAAACTTCCTTGCGCCCCAACGTTTCTCGATACAACGGGAAACTGAGTAATTGGTTAATCGTCACGTCGTGCCCGTCGGCAAGATAATGCTTATAAACATCGAGGGCTTTACGCTCTCCTAAGCAATACAAGCGCGTGCCTTTCGCA
>NZ_JZAM01000125.1:0-388 GCF_000960595.1 Vibrio sp. S234-5 | reverse complement strand
ATGCTTGGAGAATCGTTGCCATAGCTAAAAGAGCGGCCAGAACAGCAGGCTTTCCTCTTGGGTGGTCAGCATACATTGACATAAGCTTCTGATTAATCGCATCATTAATAATGAGATGACGATTGGTTCGCAAGAACACAAATAGCTTGCCAGTCTGCTTTAACTTTTGGCAAATAAACTGCTCTTTGTTTGAAAGAGCAGTAGGTGGTGCCCAGTTTCTAGAATTAGGCATAGTCAAATAGTTAATGAATTAAGAATAGTGTGTATTTGATCATGTTTCGAGGATAATGTCACCGTATGTTTTTTAAACTGTTCGTTGCATTAGGATCTAGGAAAAGTGGGGAAGAGCGATTTTTCTTCCGCTTTTGCCTTTCCCAGGACCAAGGGT
>NZ_JZAM01000124.1:0-551 GCF_000960595.1 Vibrio sp. S234-5 | reverse complement strand
TTGATAAAGTTAGTAGAAATGAAAGGCACTTTGAAAAGGCGGCAATTAAAATGTGCGTTAAATACAGAGTTTCGAGAGCACGTGTTATTTGGGACTTAACAATTATTTAACTCATGCGCAAGCCGTGTTATGGTTGGTGATTCCCTCGATAATGACATTCTGCCCGCGATTAATGCTGGAGTAAGTGCCATTTGGTTTAATCCGAAGTTTGAGCCTAATAGTTCAGTTGTAAGGGTTAATGAAATCAATAGGTTGTGTGAAATTTGCACATAACAAACGCTTCAAGAGGGACAGCCAACGCGCGGCATTTTATTATGCGTTGGTTTTTGTGGTTACGGTGTTATGCGGAAACTTGGTAGTAGCTTTGGCTGCCCCTTAAGCGGGCGTTATGCTTAATCACCAAAAGTCAGTGGTTTATGATTGTTCTTTGTTCCCTTGGCTCTTTAGTTTGGTGTTTCTCGGCAAGTTGGCTTCAGTGGGCGCGGTTTTCTGGACAATTATTCTTTGGCGCTGGAAATTCAGCGAATTGCCTCAATCAATTTTCGGGCAAG
>NZ_JZAM01000123.1:0-38604 GCF_000960595.1 Vibrio sp. S234-5 | reverse complement strand
AGGTCCTAGAGCAAGGTACCGAGGCTTGCGGCTAAATGAATATGATTTAAACAGAACGGCAGTCATTACCAACTTGCATATAGCGATGGGTTTAGCTGCTTAAAATTTAAACTATATGGTGCTCTAGCGACCTAGGAACCAGGACCGCTTTTCCCGCTTTTCCTAGATACCTTCTTTTCCCTTTCTTTTACCCCAACACCCACCGCATTACGGCTTTAAACCAAGGGTGCTCTTCTGCCCAGACGACGAGGCGTGGGGACCAGTGATAATACTGCGCCACCAGCCAGTCGCCACCGGGGAGATTGAGTAATACCTCGTCGCGAAAGTGGCGGTAATAGGCCAGCGTTTGTGGTTGGTCGGCAAACAGAGACGTGGCGAGAAAGCAGCGACTGTCGCTGCGTTTCTCTCCAGCGACCGCGAGAGGGCTGACACTCATTTCGAGCAGGATTTGAAAGCTATCGCTTTGCTCTGCCGCGCTTTGCGCATTGGCGATAGCACCCGTGCTGATAGCGAGACTTTGCCCGCGGTTGGTTAAAATAACCGCTCTCTCTCCGCTGCTACCGATCACTTTGGCTTGGGTAAACTGATAGTTTGCTTGCTCAGGGCGGATCAAAATGCCGCCTTGCGCAGCGAGCCATTGGCCTGAGAGCAGTATGCGTCCATCGGCAATTTGCTGCGCGCCAGAAAGTTGTGCAGAGGTCAAATCCAGCCGTAGCGACTGCCCTGATAGCGAAACGCCCCAGTTTTCTGCTTCCGCTATGGTAATCAAAGCCATTTGCCGCGCTTCGGTGAGGCGGTTTTTCACCGTGATTTGCCCGCTTCGCGCCACATCGGTTGCAAGGCGAACTCGGTTGCCCACCACCTCGTGCACTAGGTTTTGCGCATCTTCGATGATGGCTAAGTCCACGTTCGTTTCGTCAACAAAAAAGCTCACCCACGCCTCTTGCTGCATCGGCACCGGGCCCACTTGGATGACCTCGCCGACGGAATCTGATGAGCTTTCACTCAGCGGAGAAGTTAATTCAAACTCACGGCCGCCCACCTCAATGCGATACACCAAGCGCACTCGATAGCTGTCATCACTGCTGCCTTCGCTATCGAGATACTGATTGGTCACGCCGCTGACGCTGGCAATCTTCTGTTTGTAGCTCTTGTTACTGGTACGATAGATCTGGTACTCGCTGGCATAATCGCTGCCCTGCCAAGTCAGCAGCTGACCACGCTCCATGCTTTGTTGATAGAGATTGATGGGCGCAGGAACATCAGGCAGATACTCAAGTTGCTTCCACTCTCCGCCCGCGCTTTGCCACTCCAGCCAGCCAGCTGGCATATCCCAATCACTAAAAGAGACCAAGCTCTCAGTGGATTGCAACGGTGTGAGTGTTCGCTCACGTTCTGCCAAAGTACTGTTTTGCGAAGCGCTGCGATAGCGCCAAGCGCTGACTTCATCTAAGCGATGCCCGGCGAGACGAAACTGACCAGAGCTTCGCTCAATCGACAGCACTTGCGGGTCAGTTGCCGTGATATCGGCAAAATTGGCCACACTGAGCATGCGTCCTTGCCTCACCCGGCTAACCAGTGACGCGCTAGTTTGGCTCTGCTGCACTAAGGCGCTGACGACCTCTCCCGCCGACCAATTGGGGTTTTGTTGCCAAAGCATGGCGCTGGCCGCCGTGACAAATGGCGCCGCCATCGACGTGCCGCTTTCTGTTTTAGTGGCGTTATTCGGCGCTAAGCTGAGAATATGGGTGCCAGGCGCGGCTAAGTCGGCCTTGGCCCAGTTGAAATTGCTGGTGCTGTTGAGCCGTTGGTTTGCGTTGTCCCAGTTAGCGACCGCTAACATCGCGGGCAGTTTGGCGGCAAACTCGGCTGGATAGACATCAAAGTCGTCGCGTTCTAGATCGAGTCCCGAGTTACCTGCGGCGACAATTTGGATGATGCCGAGTTGGTCAGCTTCTTTCATGACATCCCACATCGCTTGCGAGTATTGGGTCACCGTCCAAGAATGGTTGATGATGTTGGCTTGGTGGTCTATCGCCCAGCGAATGCCCGTCACTGCATCGGCGATTTTCCCGCCGCCTGTGTCGCCTAAAAAGCGAATTGGCATCACTTGCGCACTGCTGCATGCCCCTTGAGCGCTGCTGTTTTCGCTTGGTTTAGCGGCTAGAATCCCCGTTACATGCGTGCCGTGACCAAACGGATCGCTCATGCTGGCGCTTGGATTGATCACATCAAAAGGCGCAGAGAAAAGCACATGGCTGAGCGCTGCATGGCTGGTATCGACACCGGAATCCAGCACCGCGACACGCATGGCATCGCACTGTCGCTCGCTTGCGCTGAGCTGCGAAAAGCCGGCAATCGCTAAGCCGTCTTGCACTTCATTGGCGACCTGAGCGGCGCGCAAAAAAACGCTCTTTTGCTGCAAATCGCTTAATGGCTGTGGTTCGTCTAGTTGTACTGTGTCTTCTAATTGCATTGGCTCTTGCAATTGCACTGGCTCTTCCAATTGCAATCGCGCATCCGGCTCGATATAGCGCACTTGGCTATCGGCGAAAAAAGGCAGGAGGTCGGCTTGCTTGACACTGAGCAGGCGGTCTTGATCAGCAAAAGTATACAGCGGCGTTAGGTGCGAAAAGCGTTCGCTATAACCGGTGTCACTGATGCGTACTAACCAGCTCTGCGCTAATGCAGGCTGGCTAGCCAGTAACGCTGAGCCGAGCAGAGTGACAACCATAACAAAACGGCGAAGAAGGTACGGCATCCGTGCAATTCCTGTAGTGAAGATATCCTTTCTATTGATACTCAATTTTTATCTGCTTGATGGATAAAAGCCAAGCGCTATAAGGTAATCCGTTTAATAAAAGTCAATGTGAACCAGCGTATTTATCTGCGCTGTAAAAAACATCACACCATGCTACGTCGCAGCATGGTGTGATGAAAGCGATGACACGATTAACTCGATATTGGCCTTATTCGACGATCACGCCGCCATCGGTGCCGTAATCAATCGCCAGTTCAGAGGCTTCGAGAGTAAACGGTTGCACGCACATGGTTGCCGTGGTGGTGGTGGTGTAAGCCATCACTTCGGTCACAGCTTGCGATACCCCTTCACAGTTTAGTGAGTAGGTATTGATCTGCTGCTCTGAATCCCACTGCGTATCGATGTTGCAGTAACCCGATGAATAGCCCTCTGCGTAGAACACACCATCTTCAAACAGCTCTGGCGTACCATCCCCATTGAGATCAACATTTGCATTAAACTCGGCTTCCAGAGTATTGAGATCGTCAATGGCCGCAAGCTCTAAAGTGTTTCTGTTTTGCCAATTGGTAATTGAATCTCTCATCCATTGAACATCCGCCTCGCTAGCACCATTGGCCAAAGCGGTGTCAATTTCAGCCTGATAATTACTGATATTCAGATTGTTGGTATCAATCTGGCTTTGATGCCCACTACGATAGCTATTGAAGGTTGGGTAGAGATTACTGTAAGCGTTTCGCAACAGCTCGTTGGTTGTCCCTGCGACCCAACGGCTATTTTCTTCATCCCAACGGTACTGGTTACTGAAGCTCACCTCCTGATTTGTTAGCTCATGACAGCTTTCGCTGGCTTTAACCAACAAGCCCGCTTGCACAGCCACCTCATTGAGTGAGGCATCGAGGTACTGAGCCGGTATTTCGGCACCATCTGATTCCGTTCCCTTTTCAACCACTTCGATGAAGAAGCCATTAATGGTATTGCCACCAACAAACGCGTTCGCGCTGCCTTGCAAGACATCCAAGAAGGTTTTTTCGTAGTTGTTTTGCTCCTGCCAGGTGTGAACATTTAACACCTTGATGCCGGAATCGACATTCTGATTGCGGCTTGGATCCCAATAGGTGATGTTGCCCATATTCCAGCCACTACGTTCCACATCGTCTTCGTCATCACCACTGACATGCGCAACACCCATTAATACAGAGGCGCTCCAGAAGGTGTTCGTCGGCTTATCCTGCTCTTTATCAGTCCAGTCGAAAGAGGAGATTGATATCTCTTTGCTGCCGAGTTCAATGAACGCATTGTTTTCCCCCGCCGCGTACTGCTGGTAGAGCCCAGCAATCGTATCGTGGCGAGACATCCACTCCACCATTTCTTCTGGCTCAACCATATCACCCGTGTCATGGCCATCTTGGTTAGATTGGGGGTGTAGATCGGCCTCACCGGTGCCATCTTGAATTCGCCATACGGGAGCTAACAGCGCCGCAGAGGCTTTGCCGTTGGTCA
This sequence comes from Vibrio sp. S234-5, assembly GCF_000960595.1. Lineage (NCBI taxonomy): Bacteria > Pseudomonadati > Pseudomonadota > Gammaproteobacteria > Vibrionales > Vibrionaceae > Vibrio > Vibrio sp. S234-5. The sequence continues at coordinate 34,343 of NZ_JZAM01000123.1, read as the reverse complement.
TATTGCCCGTTAACACTTCCACTTCACCATCTTCCAATTTCAACTTGTTACCCAAGTTACCCGAGTAACCATACAAGCTTGGCAAATGCAAACCCAGGATGTTCCCCGTTAGCCCCAGTGCTTCGGCTGGCGTTTGCACGCCTTCGGTTTCTGGATCCCAATCTTTCTCATGGGCTTTATTGAGCAACGAGAGCGCGATAGGCGTTTGTGCAGTCCAAGTGGCAGAGACCCCTTTGAGCGCGACTTGATGCTCACCCTCAGTGAAGGTGACATAGCTGACACTGGTTTCACGTAAAGTACCTTGCGCATCGTAGAAGTGGGCTTCTACGCGGTATTTGCCAGGCATGAGATTCACTGATGCTGTCGGTGATGTGGAGGTGAGTGAGGCCGCCACCGCAAAGCGCTCTTTCATGCCGTTGTTTGGCAACTCATAACATTCCATCTCTTCGTCGCCAACCATCACCGCCTGATTCTGGTTGGTCGGCTTTTCTGAGTCTTGTTGGCAAAAACGGTAAGCTTCGAGCATCTCTTCTGCTTCCGAGAGGCTGCCCACATGCTGGTTACGATAAAAATCGATTTCAATTTCACTCGCGCTACCAATCCAGGAAGCACCCGCTTCGGGCGCGGGGAACTTGGCCGCCAGTTTTACCGAAGCGCTTTTCTGATCTTGAGTGGCATCGGGGGACGACGCCACTTGGCTCTCGCCGTTACAGCCAACCAAGCCGATTGCAGCAGCGACAACCACTGCCAATGGTTTAAGTGTGAATAGAGTTTTCATAGTTCTGTCCCTGCCAATTATTCGACAATAATTCCGATGTTTCCTGAAAATTCGAGTACCGAGAAGGCGAGGTTTTGCGTTGTCGCCTGACCTTGGTTATCCGTGACTGTGACGCTGGCTTGATATTCGCCAACCGCTAAGCTTTCGGCTGCAATGCTGGCACTGTTGCCATTGACCGTGGCCGATACGCCCGAGCTAAACGTCCACGCCACTGTTGGAGCGTCGTCGTTATCGTCACTCACGCTGACACTGAAGTTAATTGCATCCGGGTTGGTGCCCGACTCATTCGCTTGCTGAATTCTTGGCGTTGCTGTCAACGAAAGAATTTGCGGCGCTTTGTCTTCGACCACACTCACAGTCAGCTGAGATTCACTGCTCAAACCAACCGCATCGGTCGCTTTTAGCGTGATCACATAGTTGCCTGCGCTCAAACTGTTCGCCGCGATGGTGGCTTGCCGCTTGTCAGCGGACAACGCCAGTGCACTGATCATGTCTTGACCGCCTTTCGCCATGGTCCAATCCAACGTTAGGCCTGAGTTACCATCGTCATCCGACACTGTCGCCGTGACAATCACCGCTTCACTGTTCGTCTGCCCTTGCAAAACCGTGATGTTGGTGACGCTACTGCTGAGCGCCACTGACGGTGGTTGATTCACCAGCACAGTAAACGCCACCGATTTGCTGCTCACGTTTGGCGTGGCTGCCGTATCGGTCACGCTTAACGTCGCCTGATAACTGCCAACGGGGATGGTGTTGGCCGCTAAGCGAATGGTTTGCCCAGACGCCTCGCCCAGCAAAGAGGTGACATCTTGCTCGTCGCTGTTGACTAGGCGCCAGCTCAGTTGCAGTTGATCACGCGCGGTAAAGTCATCACTCACTAACGCCGCCAGCGTAATCAGTGTCACGTTGTTCTGCCCGTTACTGCCGACAGAGCTTGGGTTAGCACTGAGCACCTCAATCACTGGCGCTTGATCCGCCACCACGTTGAACTTGATGTTGGCCGAGCTAGAGAGCGGCGTGTTGTGATCGTCAGTGATGGTCAGTGTGGCGGTATGTTCGCCAACTTCGACCGCCGCGAGATCGCACTTATCCGTGGTGCCACTGCATTTCCCACTCCATTGATAGCTGAGCGTGTCGCCGTTGCCATCACGGGCAATGGCGGTGACTATGCCCTGATTACCTTGCTGGACTTTAATCGTTTCTCCAGCAGAGTAGCGGGTGTTGCCGTAATCAAAACCGATGATTTGCGGCGCGATGTTGTCGCTGTCACGCACGGTAATCGGGAAGCGGCGTACTGGATTAGCACTGCCATCGGCCCGGGTTTGTCCATCATCCGCACTGATCACCAGCGTTTTCTCGCCAATCGAACTGAACGTGATGGTCGCTCGCGTGCCACTGCGCTCAATGGTGCAGTTGTCATCGCCTTCGCACTCGATATTGACCGTCACAGCATCCCCATCTGGGTCAGAAACCGACCAACGCAGATCGGCGCTTTCATCGATCTTCATTTGCGATGGCGTGCGCAGCAACGCCCCAAGTAGCGGCGGTTGGTTGGTTTTGGTGAAATCCAACGTCGCTTTTTCTTCGACGCTCGTCACCGTCGCGGGTTTGTTCTGCCCAAGGGCGCTGACCGCCAGCTCACTGTCACACAACACGCTTTGGCTGTAATAACCGTTGGCATCGGTGAAGGCGTAATCTTGGCCACGCGCGTGGCTGATGCGTACGTATTGACTCGCCACTGGCGTGCTGCCATTCGACTCAAAGGTGTGTCCTTCTAACGTACACGCATAAGGGTTGACCAACACCAGTTCGGGCAAATCATTACACCCACCGACGGTGAGAGTGGCTGGCATCTGCACATATTCTGTCTGCCAAGTTTTTTGGTTGTAGACTGGCAGGGACCACAAGGCTCCATTGGTCGGTTCGGCTGAAGTGCCTGATACCAGTGTGTTAATTTTGTATGCGCCATCTTCGATATAGTGCCATTCGGTTCCTCCATCAGGCAGGCGAACGCTGATCTGCCCGTAGAATTTTTCACCGTTTTGGTAACTGACTTTACCTTGCAGACAGATATTGGTATTAACGCCCGCTTTGATCGGCCAGTCCAAGTTGATCCACTGAATCCACTGATTGGCTTGGCTGATCTCCACCTTAACGTACAGTTGCAATGCTTCTTGGCCCGTTAGGCTAATGACGCCCTGATCGTCAATCGGAATGTCCGTCGTGCTCGTGGCCTGCTCGCCAGCAGAATCATTGGTCAATATGCCGTTACCGACATATTGCCAACCTTGTCCACTGCGATAGACGTAAATCGGGATCTGAATACCGTCTGTGGTTAAATCAAAATCGCGCTGAATGGTTGGGTAAGAGCCTTTCGGCACCATCATCACAATGGATGGGCTTTCACCGGCCGATGGCTGAACATTGGTCAGTGGTAATGGCTGCTGATTTTCATCAGTTAAACGAATTTGGCTGAAGGTGCTGGAGATCAGGCGATAGCTTTCATCGCTGTTTTGGTTATCAAAATTGACCCCTTGCCCTTGATTATCCGTTTCCCCCTGCCCTTCAAACTCGCCTGGGAAGCTTTGGATATCATTAGCATTACTCGAATCGAAGTAAGCGACTTCACTGTTAATGACATCAACATTCGGGTCGATATTGGCCACTGGAAGATTAAGCGCAAGCTGCACATCTTCATCGGCGGCAGGAGAAACCTCGCCGACCACGACCCGCTGCTGTCCTTGGCTATTTTTCACCAGAGAAAAACGCAAACTCGGCACGCCATTGGCCGACACCACGACAGAACTAAGATCAGAGCGTTTGACCGTGTTGACCTGAGCGGTAGCCAAGAGCACATTGACCGAGATTCGATTAGATTGATCGTTAACGTCGATACTTTTTTCGTTTTCAACAAACCCTGATTTCGCCACTGAGACGACTAAGCGACTGGCTTTATGGGCGTCCGCTTTGATTTCAGGAACGGAGATAGAATAGAAACCACTGTCATCACTTTCGGTACTCAGTTCCACCAATGACTGACCATCACTGCTTTGGAACTGAACCGTAACGCTCGATTTGGCGACGGGTTGTCCGCTGCTTGATGTCACTTGACCGGAAACGATTTGAGTACTGATGGCGCGCACTTGTACAACTGGGTCGACTGGGTCTGGGCTACTGCCGCCGCCATCCCCGCCGCCACAAGCTGAAAGTGCCGCCGCGATAAGAGTGCTTATTACGGTGCGACTGAAGGTTGTCATATTAATCCTACCAATGACTGTATTGATGAATTTGCAACTAAAACTAAAATGAATGTAGACGATACATTTGCCATATGGATGAATTATTAGACAGAAAGACTATTTCATGAATATTGCGTAAAAAAGTGTGAGATTGGGATAATTTTGCTTGCAGCTATTGAAAGTAAGTCTCAATTCACCTGAGTAGGAAACCCGTTTCATCGTGGATTTGCCCTGTTTCCTCGCCTGCGCTTTTTCTGCTAAACTCGGAGCGCATTTTTAACCTATGGCGGAAGATTTATGATCATCGTAACTGGTGGCGCTGGCATGATTGGCAGCAATATTGTTAAGGCTCTCAACGAGATTGGCATCAATGATATTTTGGTGGTAGACAATCTGAAAAATGGTAGAAAATTCAAAAACCTGGTTGACCTCGACATCACCGATTACATGGACCGTGATGATTTTCTTACCCAAATTATGGCGGGCGACAATTTCGGCCCGATCGAAGCAGTGTTCCACCAAGGCGCTTGTTCGGCGACCACCGAGTGGGACGGCAAGTACATGATGCTCAACAACTACGAGTATTCAAAAGAGTTGTTGCACTACTGTTTGGATCGCGAGATCCCATTTCTATACGCCTCTTCTGCGGCTACCTACGGCGAAACCTCGGTATTTAAAGAGGAGCAGGAGTACGAAGGCGCACTGAATGTCTACGGTTACTCAAAACAGCAGTTTGATAACTATGTGCGTCGCCTATGGCAAGATGCGGAAGAACACGGTGAAAAACTGTCGCAGATCACGGGCTTCCGTTACTTTAATGTTTACGGCCCGCGTGAGCAGCATAAAGGCAGCATGGCCTCGGTGGCGTTCCACCTCAATAATCAAATTCTTGCCGGTGAAAATCCCAAGCTGTTTGCAGGTAGCGAGCAGTTCAAGCGCGATTTCATCTACGTTGGCGATGTGTGTAAGGTGAACTTGTGGTTTATGCAGCATGGTGTCTCTGGCATCTTTAACTGCGGCACTGGTAATGCAGAGTCCTTCGAAGAAGTGGCCAAGGCGGTGATCAAACATCATGGCAAAGGCGAGATCGAAACCATCCCGTTCCCTGAGCATCTAAAAGGCGCTTACCAAGAATTTACCCAAGCCGACTTAACCAAACTGCGCGCCGCTGGCTGTGATGTCGAGTTTAAGACTGTCGCCGAAGGGGTAGCGGAGTATATGGCGGCTTTAAGGGGCTAGGGGCTAGGTTGCGAGGGACTAGGTTAATAGGTTCTAGGTTTCTAGGGACTAGGTTCTAGGGACTGGGTTCTGGGTACTAGGTTGATAGGTACTAGGTTCTAGGTACTGGGTACTGGGTACTGGGTACTGGGTTCTAGGTTCTGGGTTTTGCTCTTCCTAGGGCCTAGGACCTGCTCTTCCTAGAACCTGCTCTTCCTAGAACCTGCTCTTCCTAGAAACCTGCTTTTCCTATCACCTGCTCTAAAAAATTAGTATGACAACTGAACGAAACGACTTTGACCCTAAAGCGCACAACCCCACCTTTCAGTGGGGTTTTCTTGCGCCTAAATATTGGGGAATATGGCTTGGCCTGATTGTGGGGTTGCCGATTGCTTTGCTGCCCATCCGTTTACAATATTGGATTGCCAGTAAAATCGCTAAAAAGCTTGCCAGTAACCCACCGCGTACTGTGCACAACATCTGGGCCAACTTAACCTTATGCTTTCCGGACAAAAGCGATAATGAGAAAGAAACCATCTTGTTGGAGTGCCTAACCACCGCAGGGGTCTTTCTACTCAACTTTCCGCTCATCACCCTCTTTGGCAAACGCTATTTAGAAAAGAGCTGTTCAATAAACGGTCTAGAGCATTTACAAACGGTCCGAGAACAGGGCCACAACGTCATTTTACTCACGCCACATACTTGGGCGATTGATGTTTTGCCAGTACTGCTCGCCTCAAAAGGCAGCCCCGTGGTGGCTATGGTCAAAGAGCAAAAAAACCCGGTTGGTGATTGGCTGATGCACAGGCAACGGATGCAATTTGGTGGACGCATTTACGAGCGCAGCGCCGGAATAAAACCTTACATGAAATCGGTGCGCGAGGGGTATATCGGCTATTATCTTCCTGACCAAGATCATGGCCGTGAACAGAGCCTGTTCGTCGACTTTTTTGCTACGCAAAAAGCCACCTTACCGGGTTTAGGCAAACTGGCTAAAGTGAGTAAAGCCAAGGTACTGGCTGCCTTTACTCGCCTCAATACCGAAACTGGCAAATATGAAATCACGATTTCTCCCGAGTGGGAGGGCTTCCCAAGTGGCGATGAACACGCAGATGCCAGAGCCATGAACGTCTTTATCGAACAGCAAGTCTCTCGTTATCCAGAACAGTACATGTGGACGTTCCAACTTCTGCGTACGCGGCCCGATCCCAACGAGCCAAGCCCTTACTACAATGAAGATTTAAAGAAACCAGATTGTTTTCACAAATGAATCTCTAGAATTTGTGCAAATACCTTGTATAACATAATCAAATTTACACCTTTTTTATTTTTATAAGCTATTAATTTTCAAAGAGGTGTTAACTAAAATTGGAACAACTAGTGAAAGTATTCGTTGTAAGCCTCACTCGCTCAATTGAGCGTAGAGAAAGAGTTCAAAGGTTACTTGATCAAGAAGGCGTCGATTTTGAGTTTTTTGATGCAGTCGATGGCTCTTTACCTAATTTTACTCACTCAGAAAAAAGCAGAGAGAGGATCACTCGAGCTCGCAAAGGTTATCAGATGCATGAAAACGAACTAGCTTGTTTTGCTAGTCATTATGAAGTTTGGCAACACTGCATCAAACTCAATGAAGCCATTATTGTTCTTGAGGATAACGTTGACCCTGTAGGGCCAATAAAAGAAGTTCTTACATCCGCATTTGCTCAGATAAATTACTATGGTTATATAAAACTTTCTGCCACAATAAAACAGACCTTCCATAAGATAATTTCTTTGGTCAATGGTTATGATCTCGGAGGCTATTCATCTGGAACTTGTGGTACCACTGCCTATATAATATCTCCCTCTACCGCAGAGCTCTTCGTGAAAAACGCCCAAACTTTTCTTGAACCCGTAGATGATTACATGGAAAAACCATGGAGACACGGCGTGCAAGTCTATAGCGTTTATCCTGATCTCTTTTCTCGAGCGAAAGTGATGTCAACTATAGGTAGTAAAAGAAAGGATAAATCCCAAATGACATTGTTCAATAAAATCTATGCGGAGTTTTTTAGAACTTACGAATCGATTTTGCGGTTCATATCCTGGAAAAACAAATCATGAAGATCTTAGTTATTGGCCCTTCATGGGTGGGCGATATGGTGATGTCGCAGTCACTTTACACCACACTTAAGCAGCAACACCCTGATGCGCTGATTGATGTGATGGCGCCAGGCTGGTGTAAACCCATCTTAGAACGCATGCCCGAAGTGAACCGTGCGATTGAAATGCCGCTTGGCCATGGTGAGTTTAACTTGCTGGGCCGGCGTGAAATTGGTAAATCGCTGCGCGAGTTTAAGTACGATCACGCCTACGTTTTGCCTAACTCGGCCAAATCGGCGCTCATTCCTTGGTTTGCCAATATTCCTCTGCGCACAGGCTGGCGCGGTGAGCTGCGTTATGGCCTGCTAAATGATTTACGCCCTAATAAAAAAGCCTTCCTGTACATGGTCGAGCGCTACGTAGCACTGGCTCATCCGCGAGCGCAAATGGTCGATTCCGCCTCGCTCGGCGGCCTGGAAGCGCTGCCTCGTCCTAAGCTGTCCATCGATGTCGATGCGCAGCAACAAACGCTGGCGAAGTTTGCGCTTTCTACACAACGCAAAGCCATTGGCCTTTGCCCTGGCGCCGAGTTTGGCCCGGCAAAAAAATGGCCAGAAAACCATTATGCCGAAGTCGCCCATGCCATGTGCCAGCAAGGCCATCAAGTATGGTTGTTTGGTTCGCAAAAAGATCTCGACACCTGCAACAGCATTAAACAGCGCGTGCCGAGCGAGTATCATGCTCAAATCCAAGTGTTAGCCGGGCAAACCAGCCTTATCGAAGCGGTGGATCTGCTGGCAGCTTGTCACACGGTGGTGAGTAACGATTCAGGCCTGATGCACGTCGCCGCGGCGGTTGGTTGTAATGTCGTGGCGGTGTATGGCTCGACCTCGCCGAAATACACTCCACCGCTGGCCGAAAAGGTCGAGATTGTGCATACCGACATTGAATGTCGCCCCTGCTTTAAACGTGAGTGCCAGTATCAGCATCTCAAATGTTTGTCGGAACTGACACCAAAGCAAGTGTTAGACAGCATTCGTAAGCTCGATGCCATTGCGGTGAGCACATGTTAGTGCGGCTGCTCTATACGCTGATTCTGGCTCTAGCCGCACCTTTGCTACTGTTCGGCTTGTATCGCAGCAAAGCGAATAAACCAAAGTTTGGGGCGCGCTGGAAAGAGCATTTCGGTATCACGCCTAAACTTGATGGGCAAACGAGACCACTGTGGATCCATGCCGTCTCTGTCGGTGAAAGCCTCGCGGCGATTCCGCTCATCAAAGCCATCAAAGCGCAAACCCCAGAGCAACGGATTGTCGTGACCACCACAACCAGTACCGGCGCAGAACAAATCGCAAAACTGGGTGATTTGGTCGAACATCGCTATATGCCGATCGATTTTGCCTTTGCAGTGCGCGGTTTTCTTAAAGCGGTCAATCCCGCCAAGATGCTGATCATCGAAACCGAGCTGTGGCCCAACACCTTAGCCACCGTGCATAAAGCCAATATTCCGATTATCGTGGTCAATGCTCGTTTATCAGAAAAATCTCAGCGAAATTACGCCAAAGTGCAGCCGCTATTTAACCTGCTCCATCCATGTTTGAGTAAAGTCCTTTGCCAATCCCAAGCAGACGCGGATCGTTTCGCCAAGCTTGGGGTCGCGACAGAGAAGCTCAGCGTCACGGGTTCGATAAAATTCGATATCCATATCTCTGATGAGATCAAACGTAAAGGCGCTGAATTGCGCGCTCAGCTTGGCCAAGACAGACCTATCTGGATAGCCGCGAGCACCCATAAAGGTGAAGATGAACAAGTGCTAGATGCTCATAGACAAGTGTTAGAAACGCATCCCAATGCACTCTTGATATTAGTTCCCCGCCACCCTGAGCGTTTCGATTCGGTGTTCGAATTGTGCCAAGCACAAGGGTTTGAAACGATAAGGCGCACGCAACAGCAAAACGTTACCGACTCGACTCAAGTTTACCTAGGCGACACCATGGGAGAGATGTTGGTCTTGCTAGGCGCAGCTGACGTCTGTTTTATGGGCGGAAGCCTAGTTGGCAACAAAGTCGGCGGGCATAATGTGTTAGAGCCAGCAGCGTTGGGAGTGCCAGTCATTACCGGGCCGAGTTTCTTTAATTTTAAGGAAGTAACCGAAAGCTTAATGAAAATTGAGGCTATAGAAAAGATTGGAAATCAGAACGAGCTTGGAAAAGCAATTCTTATTACAATTAGAAACACCAATGTGAAAGCTGAAATAGCTAATCGAGTTAAAATATTCATGATGAAAAATTATGGAGCAATAGTTCGTACTCTACACGAATTATAAAATGGTAGACCTATATTTCCTTAGAGCTATGCCTACCATTTAATTTAATTTAATTTAATTTATAGACATGGAAATAATTTTTCTTTTCAACTGGCTCGTAGTGATTAATTACATAATCACTCACCGTTGAATAAAACTTGCTTCCTGGCTCACCTATTGGATTACCGATAGATCGAGTTTCAATAAAAACATACTGCACTCGACTTTTAAGCTCTTCAATCATTTCAATAGGTGGCATAGTTGATTCAACATCCATTGCCCAGTCAATAATATATGGATTCTTAGCATCGACAAGGTAATGAGATAAAGGCATTGATGGTAAAACTGTTAACTGACTCACATCATATACTTTAAGTAATGATACATATTCTTTATGTTTCTCATATGTTTCAAAATCCGTTTTAATATACTGTGCCTTTGGGTAAATATCACCCATATTATAATTAAGCTTAGAAACAAAAGAGTCTCTATATGGTGACAACATTTGTAGCATAAAAATAAAAGCACTAATCTGGATTGCGGCAATTAAATGTTTATTAAATTTCCCACTCTTTGTGCTATAAAAGTACACTAGGGAGACCAAAATAGGAGTAAAATAAAGTGTAGGTGTATTAGCACCCCAACTTACACTAGAAGACCATGAAAGAGAAAAAAATAATATAAGCAATGCATTATCTTTTAATTTCTTTCTTAAAAAAGAATCGTAAATTATGTAAAGAAATGCATAAAATGGAATAATCCAATCTAATTTCGTACTGCGAAAATTTATACTTTGGCTAAACGAAAGATCTTTATACAGCTCTAAAAGCATAAACACAGGAACAATAAAGAATGAAATATAAAAAATTCTTAGGCCAAACTTCTTATCTACAAAAAAAAGCAACAATGACAATGATATAAAAATAATCGCATTATCCGATGACGCTGACTTTATATATGGGTAAATACTTGATGAATATATGTCGGAAATGCTTGTCTTTGACGAAATAGCATCGAAGTAAACATCACCGAAACCTAGAAATTTTATAAACAAAAAGGCAGAAGAAATGATGAACAGATTTAATCCAATGTATTTTGCTGTAGTTTTTAGACCATGAACAATAAAAACAAATAAGAATGAAAGAAAAAAAGTTGCCAAGAAGTTTTGTTTACATAAAACTCCGAGGAAAAGGAAGAAAGATGCAAAAAATAAAGAGCAAATTTCTTGATTACTACGTATTTGAGAAATGAAATACAAACCAATCGATTGATAGAAAATTCCATCTATCGTATGCCAAATCATATAATAACTTAAAGATGACGTTGCAATTATATATCCGGCTATAGCCACTCTATATTTAAGTATATCAGTAACATTTAAAAGATATTTTTTCTCTAAGGCAAGAAGAGTTAACCAAACAGAAAAAAATAATTGTAGTAAAGGTACTATTTTCAACGTAAACAACTGAGAAAAATCTGGAAAAACTTTCACTATCAAAGCGGCATGCACAATCGACATAAATGGCCGAACATATGAAAAATCGACATAGGGTATTTCACCATTCGCAAAACGCCAGCCTAAGCCCATTAAGAAACCGGTATCCGCATCTTCAAAACCATATCGGCCAAAACTAATCAAAAGAAAAATTGGTAAAAAGTAGAAAAAATACTTAGTTAAGTTCTTATGTATCATAATTTAATCTTATTAAAAATACTCTGTGGGATGACTTTAATAACAAACATAATTAGTTGCCAAAAACCAGGAACATAGTTTCGTCTAGAACGACAATCTATACGTTTGACGATAGTTTTAGCAACTTGACTTGGTTTGGACCACAATATACCTTTTACGAATAATTCCGTCATAGGCGTATCAACAAAACCAGGTTTAATATCAAGTATATGTACATCATTTTTACTCAAACGCTGAGCCAACCCCTGAAGAAATGTAGATACCATTCCTTTTGCAGCACCATACACATAATTCGATTGACGCCCCCTGTCACCTGCAACACTAGATATCACGACAATACTTCCGGAACCTTGCTTTTCAAACCTATTCGCTAAAAGCGTTAGCAACGAAATGACACTCGTTCCATTAATTGCAATTTCCTTTAAAGTTATTTCAACATCATTTTGACAAGCTTCTTGGCTAGGTAGACTACCATGTGCGATCACACAAACATCTATTTTATCAGCCATGCTAAATACTTCATTTACCAATTCAATATGTTGAGTGTATTCTAATGCAGAGAAATATAATGTACTAACCGCATTTGCTCCTCTAACCTTAAGATCATTGGCTATCATTTCAAGCTTATCTTCATTTCTCGCGAGCAATATAATATGTTCTGCTTTTGAGACATAACACTTTGCAATTTCTTCTGCAATAGCAGATGTCGCACCAAAAATGACTACATTCATTATTTATAACCCAATTCTTATTGATTGAAGTGAAATATAATTATTTTTACAATTATATTTTTCTCTGACTGATTGAAACTCTTCCCAACGAGGATAACTAGACTTAAACATCTCTTCGCTCATGCGAACATCTTTTGAAAGATACAATCTACCTCCAAACTCTCGTACAATAATATCAAACTCATCGAGTATGGAGAAAATGTTATCATCTATTTTAAAATCTAAGGCTAGAGTGTATCCTTTCATTGGAAATGAAAGTGGGTTTTTATTTCCATCACCAAAAACTTTCAACACAGCTAGGAAGGATCCTTGTTTCGATTCTGCTATTTTTTTTAAAATACTAGTTAGACCTTCTAAACCTGCACTATATGGGATAACAAATTGGTATTGCGTAAAGCCTCTTTTTCCATACATCCGATTCCAATTATTAATACCATCTAAGGGATAGAAAAATGGATCATAGTGAATAGTATTTTCCACTTCATTTTTAAGAAGCCTATGGTAATAAACGAAATTAAACGCTTGAATAGAATACTTATTGAGCGAAAAAGATGGAAAATTAAATGGTATTGTTAATGGACTCTGAGAATGAACAGACAAGTTCCCTTTTGAAGCATGTTCACCGAGCATAAGTATCGAGCGGCCTAATGATTTCCCCGTTGCTAAACAATCTATCCAAGCAACTGAATATGTTGCATCTTGATGTTCTTCGAACAAACTCAATATAGTGCGTAGATTCTCCGCTCTAATTATTTTTTGTTCAATATATGCACTTTCTATTTTTTTAAGCTTAAATGATGCTTCAATAATAATTCCAGTTAAACCCATCCCACCGCAGGTGGCGTGAAAAAGGTCTGCATGTGAGTATTTATCACAATAAATCAATTCATCGCCTATAGATAATAATATTGACTCGACATGATCAGAAAAACTTCCCTCAGTGTGGTGATTTTTTCCATGAACATCACTTGCTATTGCACCACCGACTGTAACAAATTTAGTTCCGGGAGTAACCGGCAGGAACCAGCCTTTGGGCACGAAAACTTCTAGTATCTCAGCTAATGTTACACCTGCATCACATGTCAAAATCCCATCATCGGAAAATGAAGAAAATCTGTTTAGCCTTTCAGTAAGTACTACGTTATCGCCTAAAGCACTATCGCCATAACTACGCCCCAAACCTCTTGCTATAAGAGGAGATGCATCCACACATGTTTGGAGTCTTTCAATGTAATGACTGCAAGCATTAATCTTTGGGTAATTACCCCAACTAGTTAGTTGTTTCATTTTGATACCTTACAAAAACGAATTTTTTGTCTAAGTAATATTTAGTCATGTATCCAATGGACAAGCCGAGAACAGCCCCTAAGTAGCGCATCTCTTTGGTTTCAAACCAATGATAAAATGCCCATTCAGCTAGCCAAAAAATCAACGTTGTCAAAACACCCATCGTACTGTATAACATGAACATTTTTGCGTCTTGAGCATGACTATCAACTTTAAAATTGAATATGTACTTTTTATCAAGAGCATATTTAATGACTAATCCTACTAGCGTACCCCAGAACATACTGTGTGCAAGCCGATAAATTCCATGATACAGCTGATATGATATTTCTTGTGCTAAAAGGTTGGCAAATGTCGCCAAGCAGGCAAAAATAATATAAAGTACAAGAATCTTCATTCACACGTATTCCCAATAAATTTTACAGTCACTGATCATAGCTAAAATGAAACCAAAAATCTCTATCCTCGCTATCATTAGATTGATGCGTCCTAAACAGTGGGTGAAGAACACATTCGTTCTTGCTCCTCTTGTTTTCTCAGGAACTTTCAATTCCATTACATCAGTGGTAGATGCCTTACTTGCGTTTACTTTTTTTTCTCTTGCTTCATCAGCGACTTATGTCTTAAACGATTACAACGATATTGAAAGCGATCGACGCCATCCGGTCAAGCGTTTCCAGCGACCATTGGCTTGTGGTGAAGTGACTAAGACGCAAGCACTTATTTTGATGGTACTATTGTACACCTCTGTATTTATGTCTGGATTTGTCAATTTTCAATTATTGACAATCATTTTTGCTTACTTACTACTCAATATCGCTTATACGTTTTATCTGAAACATCAACCTGTGTTAGATATTTTTACTATTGCTTTGGGGTTTGTATTTCGCGTTTATGCAGGCGCTATCGCTATTGATGTACCTCTTTCTTCATGGATGTTTATTACGACTTTGTCGCTCGCACTTTATCTAGCGGCAATAAAAAGAAGACAAGAACTAGTTAAAAGCGGTGATAGTGCTAGAAATGTATTGAAACAGTACTCTCTTGCTCTTATAGATAAATACGCCGAGATGTCAGCGACTTGTGCTCTGCTTTTCTATAGCCTTTATATATTATCCGATAAACCCCAACTTGTTTTCACTATCCCCTTTGTCATCTTTGGCATCTATCGTTACTGGTTTGTGGTTGAGTCAAAAGACGAAGGTGAATCTCCTACCGATGCCTTATTTTCAGATAATCAATTACAGCTTACAATATGTGGTTGGATTATCGCCTGTGCGTATACAATGATTTAGTTTGAGAGTAATTAACTATGGATCTAAGCTATCTTATTACACCGTTTTGGGCATGGCTTCTCGCTGGTTGTACAAAATTTGTCATAAATTCAGCTAAAGAAAAGCGTTTAGCATTCGATTTAATAGGCTATGGTGGTCTACCGAGTAATCATACCAGTATTGTCACCAGCGCTGCAGCTATTATCGCATTTAAAGAAGGTTTTCATAACCCTGCATTAGTTGTTGCTATAGCCCTTGCCTTTATTGTCACTCTAGATGCAAATAGCTTGAGACAGAAAGTAGGGCTGCATGCTCAAGCGATCAACAAATTAAATCAAGACAACCACGCACACATACGATTAAGAGAAAAAATGGGACATACACGAATTGAGATCTTTTCTGGTATTTTAGTCGGAATTTTCTCAGCTTGGTCCATAACACTCCTTTGGACATGATTTTTATGTTTCCAAAATCTTATGCCGCTCACATCAAGAGAATCTATTTATTACTGGCTATTGTATTTGTTATTTATGGTTTTAATACCGTTCTTGAGGACTCTGCGTCATTTTCAATCGAGAATATTTTTTTTACGTCTTACCTTGAATTTTTCTTGGCAGTAGCACTTTCACTTTCAAGTTATTTACTTAGAACGATACGATGGCTATATTTTATTTTACGGTATAAACAGGAATATCAATCAAAATACTTCCACTCTTTAGTTTATTTATCTGGCTTTGCGTTTACAATAACTCCAGGTAAAACCGGAGAACTAGTCAGAGGTATTTATTTAAAACCTCTAGGCATACCATTGACATATACTACAGCCTGCTTTATTTCAGAAAGAACCTGTGATTTATTTGTAGTCGGATTATTAGCTAGCTTAGTATTATTCAGTTTAGATATGCAAGCTCTCCCCTTATTTTTTATTATCATACTATCTTTTTTTTATATTAGTATCTATAATGTGGAAAGAATTCCATTCTTTAAATCAAAAAACAATCTACGGGTTTTATTTCAGAACATAAAGGATAACTTAAAAGTAAAAAAACTATTCACTCCTTTATATTTAACAGCAACGGCATGGATATTTCAGGGATTGGTGTTGGTTGTTTTTGCAAATTATTTAGAGGTAGATATATCTAGTACAATGCTGATAAGTATTTATTGCTCTGGCTTAATCATTGGTGCTTTATCTTTAATGCCATCAGGTATTGGTGCAACTGAGCTTGGTATCTTGTTTCTTTTAACACAGTTAGGCGTTTCAGAAAAGGACGCTATCTTGCTATCGATTGGTAGTAGAGCTTTTACGCTTTTACCAGCTTTAATTTTAGGATTACTTTGCTCATTAATCCTTTCTATAAAAAAGCGCACTAGACAACTTCACTCTTTTAAATAACCCTACCCTTACTCTATTAATGAAAGGCACTTATCGAGAATGTCGATATCGATAATATAGTCACTATGTATATCAGAGCAAGTGACAGACTTAATAGGAATTAATTCTAGGGTATTGCCAGCGAATCTGGCTAATGTAGAGAATGTTGGAAAATTCTCAAATCCGAAAGGCAGCCAAGATATCAATTTTGTACCCGGACGACAGAAAATCACATTCGTCCATGCTGCTCCAGAAGCGCCTAGTATCACTAGAGCACTATTGAATAACTCAGCCTGCTTATATATAGTTAAATTCTCAGGATAAACGACTTCAAATCCGTATTTTTCAACCAAATTTATTACTTCTTTTTGGTTATACTTTCTTACTCTAGATTCGGATCTTGCCAAGAATATTTTACGACGATTGCTTTGGCGATTTTTATCAACCGATAGAATAGAATTCACTAGTCTTTCTATAGTGTTGTTCCTTATATAGCAGTCAGATGTATCCATCACTCCTTTCTTTCTATTATATAGTGTGCAGTTAATGTTTGAAATTGAGTACAGTTTAGATACTTTAATTCTTTCATTACTTTCAACAGGAATGAGATTTAAACTATGCTTTCTGCTAATTGAGAGTAGTAACTCTCTTATTGATGATGAATCGAAACAGCATCTACTTATTATTATATTATTTGTTAAATATCTTTGATTATCTATAAACTCATATAACTTGGGTAAGACTTCTATAATAAAATGATAATAATTAAAGTCTCCATTTGATAAGAGACTTAATGCAATATCAATTTCTTTTGTCTTTTGGGTTTTCTTGATTATAGCAAGACTTTGACTGTGGGCTTTGATCAATCCTGTAGTGTAATCTTCATAATCCTGCGCCAAATTCGAGAATTTTTGTATATAAACCATTCCATTTTCAATTATTGCATTACTTGATGCAAAGATCTCAACATTTCTCCACTCTGAAAGAGTAACAGCCGGAGCCTCAACAGTAAGCGGAACTTGCATTCCAGGAGAATAGACACTCACTTTTTTTCTATTAGCGATCTGTATGTTTTTTCTAACATTTGAATCGATTTCATAAAATAGATTTATCTTGTAAAGATCATACTTATAAATACCAAATATGTATTTTTTATATATGCTTAAAAAATCTATAATTTCCATCAAGCTTATTTTTTTCAAAAGGCACCAAATAATATTAATTTTACTTTTCCAGAAATATACTAAAGTTCACTTTAGACGTCTAAGTACTTTTAATGCCACTTTGTAGTTACCCGTCTTTACTAAATAGCCGAATATCGATAAATACAATTTAGAATGCGTAAAAGGAACATTAGCCATAAATTCAGCAGCTAATATTCTTTTTTTAATAGCCGCTACAACATCATTAGCATTTTTTCTTTGAGCATCGAGTAGGTTCATGCTCAGGTCTTGTCGTTCACGCTGCGCATTAATCACGGTGTTTTGATATTTTTGCTCTCGCGTTTCGGTCGCAAAAGTTGAAATACCACCAAGCCGATATTGGATCCACTTTTTATGTTCGTAATGGATGCCATTGAGTAAAAAAGCGCGCAGTACATTAATCCTGTCTTCATTGATTATGTCTTTACGATAAGGCTCAAATTCATCAATGACATCTGACGTGAAAGCAGCACAACACCCATCAACAATACATTTTCTATTGATGATATTCTTTAATGTGTAAGGTTTTCTATTAGGATTAATCAACTCAAAGGGAGTGACAATTTCACCCTGTTCTGAAATGACATCATAACTTCCTATGATCAAACTCGGTTTGCCATTTTTAATCCAAGCTTCATAGGTTTCTTCAATCCGGTATGGCAAGGCAATATCATCTCCCGCCTGTACAATGAGCAACTTACTCTTGTATCGACCACGTAATGAATTGATTTGACTGACTAAACCAATATTTTTTTCATTATGACGGTAGTCAATTTTTAACCCCTTGGGGGCAGATTCTAAGATGCCTAAAATCTTCTCGTGGCTATCATCTGGCGAGCAGTCATCCAAAATCAATAACTGACTTGGCCATACCGTTTGGTTCAACGCGGAGGGTAATGTTTGATCTAAATAAATTGATTGTTTGTAGCAAAAGAAGACGTAAACGACGTCTTCTAATACTTTAACATTATTTTGCATTATTCTTAGACCTTAAAAGAGTTGACGGCATTGACGACATGTGCGCGTTCATTCTCATTTAAATACGGAGACATTGGCAATGACAAGACTTCATTCTGCAGCTGTTCCGTGAGAGGCAAACTGAGGTGGTTAAACTCGCTGTACGCTTGCTGCTTATGGGGCGCTATCGGATAATGAACTTGAGTCTGAATACCTTGGTCAGAGAGGTGCTTAGCCAGCGCGTCTCGGTGCTTACAACGAACGACAAACAGATGCCAAACATGAGCTTCTTTGTTAGCAACACAAGGCAGTCCGATTAATGGATTGGAGATCTCTCTCAAGTAGTAATCGGCCAATTCTTGACGCGCCTTTGTTTGCTCCGGTAAATAGCGCAATTTGACGGAGAGCAGCGCCGATTGCATTTCATCAAGTCGACTATTTAAACCTTGGTATAAGTTTTGGTATTTAACATGTGAACCGTAATTACGTAATGCACGCAGCGTTACGGCTAACTCGTCATCATTCGTGGTAATTGCACCACCGTCACCTAAAGCTCCTAAGTTTTTACCTGGGTAGAAGCTAAAACCAGAGGCATCTCCCCAAGCCCCTGACTTTTTGCCGGCTAAGATCGCACCATGTGATTGAGCGCTATCCTCAAGCACAAGTAAATCGTATCTAGCGGCCAGATCCATAACTGCTGGCATATCAGTGAGCTGACCATACAAATGCACGGGCAAAATAACTTTGGTTTTTTCAGTAATGGCCGCTTCAATGGCTTTTGGACAAAGGTTATAAGTCTGTGCATCGGGTTCGACAAATACTGGCGTTAGTTCTGCCTCAGTAATCGCTAACACCGAAGCAATGTAAGTGTTCCCCGGAACAATGACTTCATCGCCCTTGCAGACTTTACCTAGCTCTCGCCATGCTTTTAAAGTGAGTGTTAGTGCATCTAGGCCGTTAGCAACACCAATACAATGCTTCACACCACAATAGTCCGCAAATTCCTGTTCAAATTGTGCGGTTTCTTTGCCGAGAATATACCAACCCGACTCAATAACTCGCACGCATGCCTGCTTTAATTGCTCTTCGTACTGAGCGTTTAAGCGTCTTAGCTCTAAAAAATTAATCATTCTTTTTCTCTATGTAACGAACTATTTTTGCCGGACTGCCCATAACCACTGCACGATCGGGAACGGAGTGAGTCACGATACTGCCCGCTCCGATCATGGCATATTTGCCAATCGTAAGACCTGGTAGGATTGTCGCATTCGCTCCAATTGAAGCGCCTGACATTATTTTTGTTTTAGGGTATTCACTAACCCATTCTTTTGAGCGAGGAAATTTGTCATTAGTGAATACGGCAGAGGGACCAATAAATACATCATTTTCTATTTCAATCCCATCCCAAAGATAAACTCCGCATTTCACTGTAACTCGATCGCCCAGTACTACGTCATTTTCGATAAACGTGTGCGCACAAATATTACAGTCTCGACCAATTTTTGCACCAGCTAGCACGACCGCGAATTGCCATATGGACGTCCCCTCTCCTATATTAGAAGAGGCAACATCACTGAGAGGATGAATTAGCACGATTCGCCTCCTGCTTAAACATTTCATAATCACGGATATAATCCGCTTCATCGTAAAGCTCACTCGCTATAACCATCAGCACACAATCTTCTGAAAAATTATGCATTTCACGCCATATCAGACCTTTCATATGCAGACCTTCATCTGGTGAAGATAAGGTTTTCGTCTCTTGTTTAACACCATTGTCGAGTCGAAATGTCACGCTACCTTTAAGGCAAATTACCATCTGTTCAAGGTTGTAATGCGCATGGTAACCACGAGAAACGCCTAGTTTAGTACCAAAAATATAGTAAATACGCTTGATATCAAAAGGAACATCTACCCCTTGCTCTAAAGCAATCAAGGAACCTCTTTCATCACCTTTGATAGGAAAATTAAGCACTGATATATTTTTCATTTTAATGTTTATCCATTACTCTGTTCATTACCGCTAAGTCATAAAATGCCAACGGAAACCACAGGCAAACTCAATCTATCAACCATATAAAGATAATTAATTATTCAAACCATCGTAAGGCTAGATTGATAACAATATCGCTTGGGGAAAAAAGCTAGCAGAGGCATCTTTACCAGACAATACTGGCTCTCCTGCGTGTTCTAATGGCCAATCGATGCCGATATCCGGATCATTCCATGAGATGCACTGTTCTGCCTGAGGATTGTAGTAGTCGGTGCATTTATACACAAATTCAGCTTCATCGCTGGTTACATAAAAACCGTGGGCAAAGCCCTCTGGGATCCAAAGTTGACGTTTGTTTTCTGCAGAGAGGTAAGTTCCTACCCACTGACCAAATGTTGGTGAGTTTATCCGAATATCCACCGCTACATCAAACACTTCACCAGAAACCACACGCACTAGTTTGCCCTGGGTGTTTTGCGTCTGATAATGCAGACCTCGCAGAATGCCTTTTTTTGACTTTGAGTGATTATCTTGTACAAATCGGGTGTTTTTTCCTGTTACAAGCTCTTCAAATTGCTTCTGATTCCACGTTTCCATGAAAAAACCACGCTCATCACCAAAAACAGAAGGCTCAATAATTTTCACTTCAGGGATCTTAGTATCAACCACTTTCATATTATTGTTCCATATAGATATCGAGTTGTTTTAAAACACTTTTCCAACTTTTAGGCCCTAATTTCAAATGCGTCTCGATTTTTCGGTTACTCAGCCTAGAATTGTTCGGCCTTTTCGCTGCAGTTGGGTATTCAAACGTGCTTAATGGTTTTAATAGTACCTCTTTCTTTATCACCCCTTGTTTATAAGCGAGTGAAAATATCTCTTGAGCAAACTCAAACCAGCTTACATAAGGCTCACCAGAAAAGTGGTAGATGCCATAATCCAAAACGTCATTGCGCTCCAAATGTTCTATAAGTTGTGAGATCACTAAGGAGATATCACCAGCATAGGTTGGCCCTCCAAATTGATCTGCCACAACTCCTAACTGCTCTCGCTCTCTTCCAAGCTTCAACATCGTTTTAACAAAATTACTTCCAAACTCTGAAAATACCCATGATGTACGGAGGATGTAGTATTGAGAACAACAACTTTGTACTGCTTTTTCACCCGCTAACTTGCTCATTCCATATACATTGCATGGGTCAGGGCGATCCTGCTCAACGTAGGAGGTTTGTTTATTGCCATTAAAAACATAATCGGTTGATATATGTATCAAGGTGCTACCATATTTATGACAGGCTTTGGCTAGCAGCTTCGGCCCTTGTTCATTGGCCAAATATGCAACTTTTGGATCACTTTCTGCTTTATCCACGGCAGTGTAGGCTGCCGTATTGATAACAATATCAGGCTTGAGTGAGGAAAAGATCTCTTCAACACTTCGTCCATCACAAATATCAAGCTGTTCGCGATTGAGTGGGAAAACCTCAGTCCTCCCATTGAGCTGCCTAACCAAGCATTGACCTAGTTGCCCATCAGATCCAGTAATCACGACTCTCATACTGAGGCTCTCTCTTTAATAAGCGCGAGAAGATACTGACCATAATCGTTTTTTAGCATCACTTTAGCTAAAGCAACCAACTCTTTGTCACTCAGCCAACCTCTTCGCCAGGCAATCTCTTCTAAACAAGCGACCTTCAGACCCTGAACATTTTCTATCGTTTCAACAAAAGAAGAAGCTTCGTGCAAACTGGCATGCGTGCCTGTATCAAGCCAAGCAAAACCTCGCCCTAGCAGCTCGACATTTAAGTTCTTTTGCTCAAGATACATCTGATTCAAGGTCGTGATTTCTAGTTCTCCACGCGCAGAGGGTTTCACCTGCTTGGCCATTTCAATTACTTGGTTGTCATAGAAATAGAGTCCAGTCACTGCGTAGTTTGATTTGGGCTCTTTGGGCTTTTCTTCTATTGAAATCGCCTGCATATTAGCATCAAACGCCACCACGCCGAAACGCTCTGGATCTTTGACCTGATAACCAAACACCGTCGCACCTTGGCCATTTTCCGCTCTTTCTACCGCATGCTTGAGTTTAGGCGTAAAACCTTGTCCGTAGAAAATATTGTCTCCTAGCACTAAACACACAGAATCTGAGCCGATAAACTCTTCACCAATGATAAAGGCTTGCGCTAAACCATCGGGAGAAGGTTGTACCGCATAGTGCAGTGTGATGCCAAAATCAGAGCCATCGCCAAGCAGGCGCTGAAAACTCGCTTGATCTTCGGGAGTGGTGATGACAAGGATCTCGCGAATACCCGCTAGCATCAGCACCGACAACGGGTAGTAAATCATTGGTTTATCGTAAACGGGTAACAACTGCTTAGAGACGCCGCGCGTAATCGGGTACAAACGAGTACCAGAGCCACCAGCAAGAATAATACCTTTCATTGAAAATAGGTCCTAGATTTCTAGGTCCTAGGCCCTAGACAAGAGCAAGGGCATAGAACCTGCAATTTAAATATCCAAGTTAGTTTGTGCCAAGACGTTCACGAGAATAGGAACTGTCTAATACTCGAGACCACCATGCTTGATTGTTTAGATACCATTCAACGGTTTTACGAATACCGGATTCAAAGGTCTCTGCTGGTTTCCAACCAAGTTCACGTTCAATTTTACTTGCGTCAATCGCGTAGCGCACATCATGACCTGGGCGATCTTTAACGTAAGTGATAAGAGAGTCGTAAGACGTAACGCCAGCAGGTTTCTCGGGGCGGTACCCTTCAAGTAACGCGCAAATGGTTTTCACCACTTCGATATTTGCTTTTTCGTTGTGACCGCCGATATTGTACGTCTCACCTACATCGCCTTCAGTCACCACTTTGTAAAGTGCGCGTGCATGATCCTCAACAAACAGCCAGTCGCGAATTTGCATACCATCCCCGTAAACAGGTAATGGTTTGCCATCGAGCGCATTCAAAATCATTAGCGGGATGAGTTTCTCTGGGAAGTGGTACGGGCCATAGTTGTTGGAGCAGTTGGTCACTATCGTGGGTAAACCATAGGTGCGTTGCCAAGCTCTTACTAAGTGATCACTAGAAGCTTTCGACGCAGAATAAGGGCTACTCGGCGTATAAGCGGTGGTTTCAGTGAACAGATCATCAGTGCCTTCCAGATCGCCGTACACTTCATCGGTTGAGATATGATGGAAACGAAAGCGCGCTTTAGCGCTTTCTTCTAAAGTCAGCCAATACGCACGTGCTGCTTCCAAAAGATTGTAGGTACCCACAATATTGGTTTGGATAAAAGCCGCGGGGCCATCAATTGAGCGGTCAACGTGCGATTCCGCCGCCAGATGCATCACGGCATCAGGCGCGTGATGAGCGAAGACGCGTTCCAGCTCCGCACCGTCACAAATATCCACCTTTTCAAAGGTATAACGTGGATTGTCAACTACGTCGGCGAGCGATTCAAGATTGCCCGCATAGGTCAGTTTGTCTAAATTAATTACGCTATCTTGCGTGTGATTAATAATATGCCTAACGACCGCAGAGCCGATAAAACCTGCGCCACCTGTGACTAATATTTTCATTGATGTTCCTTTAACGTATCAATACCTTGCTCAGCCCATGAGCGTTTATGCTCCATGGTATCGAGGAATAACTCATAATTTGGCGATGTACGGCTGAGCCAAGGGTGATAAATGTGCAGCTGAATGGCCAGCCCTTTCAATACTCTTGTGCTGATACCGACCAAGCCTAATCGGTAATCAAGATCGGTATCCTCGCCAACGGCTGGTGCTTCATAACGCATATCAAAGCCATTGACTTTGATTAAATCGTTTTTATACAGCGAAAAGTTACAACCTAAAATGCCCGCTGGCTTGAAACCGCCAATCAACTTCTGTTGCCAAGCATAGGGTAACCGGATCCCTTTCTCAACATGACGCCCTCTATTGCTACGCCCTTTTGTGGCAGCATCAGGTGAGGTAAACAAGTACTGACGGAATATTTGCCATTTATACTGGCTGAAAAACGTTTCTGGGCTTGCACTGCCCTGCATTAAGGGGGTAAACGGCTCCGGCAGTTCGACCCGGCGACCACTAAGGACACGGCCTCGCTGTGCATGATTGACATGATCTTCAATGAAGTGCTTTTGCGGAATGCAGTCACCATCAATAAAGATTAAGTACTCAGACTCCGCCGCGAGCACCGCGTGATTTAATATGCGGTTTTTCCGAAAGCCTTTATCTTCGTGCCAGACTGTTTTAAGCGGGAAAGGAAGTTGGCTCTTTTTTTCTTCAATCCAATCAACGGCATCCTGTTTGGATCCATCATCGGCAATCACCACCTCAAAATCCATACACGATTGAGCCGAGAGTGCCTTCAAGATCAAACCAAGCGCCTGAGTGTTATTATAAAAGGCGATTATTAGCGAGGCTTTAATGGTCATAACTTATCTTTTACTTACTAAACCGACTAATCTGCTCTAGCGCTTGCTGCAGATAAGTAAAGTTAGGTTGTTGATCTTTCAATTGGCGGTTGGTTTTGTCCATAAATTGGTATTGGCCACCGCCACCCACTTCGAGAATGTTGTCATTGGTAATGATGGCATAGCCACTGTAGTTAGAGGAAATGATCCAATCACGTTTTACCGCTTTGCCCAACAAATCTTCGCCGACTGAGTAATCTTTAACGTCGTTGGTAACGCCGAGATAGTGCTTCATCAAGGTAGGCACTACATCTTGGTGACTGGTTAGCGCCTCGGAGCTCCACTGCATGTTTTCAGCATCAACACCGGGGCCAAATATCGCAAACGGCACGTTGACCTGTGCATCGGTGAAGTTACTGTTGTGGCCCCAGAAGTTGAGCTTGTTGTCGTTCATCTCTTGTCCGTGGTCACCAGTAATGATCACGAGCGTATTGTCCAGATCGCCACTCTCTTTGAGTTTATCGAGCACTTTGGCCGCCATTGAATCGACATAACGAACGCTGGTTTTATAACGATTGAAGAAAGGTGCAGGATCCGTGTCGTTATTTAGCTTGAGGTAGTTAACCTCTTTCAGCATCGGCTCATATTTCGGTTCGAAATTGGGCGGGAAATCATAGCCATGTGGCGCATCGTAAAACAGGAAAGAGAACGTTGGCTTAGATTTATCACGTTGATCATACCAAGCTAACCAATCTTGGGTTAAGTCGGCATCTAACTCGGATGGACGGTTGCCTTTTGAGCCAATACGCAGGTTTTCCACTTTGGTAAAAACCGTTTGATTGAACTCTGGTGTACGCAGCTGCGCGGCAGTAAAGATACCAAGCTGATAATCCATCGCTTGCAGACGGTCAATTAGAACCGGACTTTGCTGGTTGGCTAAAAAGCCATGCCAGTACGTTCCCGGCACTCCGTAAAATAGCCCAAAAATCCCCGTACGGGTCGCATTCCCCGTGGAGATATGGTTATTGAACACCACACCCGCTTGAGCATATTTCCACATATTAGGGGTGTTTTCCGCGTTAAAGGTGTCTGCACGCCATGAATCGACCACCAGCAGCATGATGTTAACTGGCTTTTCGACTGGCTGAGTTTGCAGCGGTGCTAAAGGATAGTTGAGATCATTTTTACGCTTAAAAGCCAATGCCTTCTGCCTTTCCAACGCTTCTTCATCCACCCAGCCACGTTTACGCATAAATTTATCCGCCGTGGCAGGATAGAACAGCGGCAGGTAGCGTTTGACTGTCGTCACAGGCTGGTAGGCATGCGCGGCCGCCCAAATATGAATAGCATTGGTGGCAAGTAATGCCACGAAGGTCAAAAGCGCGAACTTACGCCCTAACTTCAGCTTGCGCACTGGCGCGCCAGCTTCTAGCCAGCGAATTAACCACCACTGCGCCGCTAGCAGAATTACGACACCACCTATCACCATCAGCCAAGTGCTCAATGGAAAACTGACAATCTGCCCTGACATCACCAGTTCAAGCACCACGGCATTGATATGGAATCGGTATTGCGCAAAGACGATGGTATCAATAAACAGCGTCGCGACGCCGAGTGAGGCAATCAAAGCTTGAGTACCATTGCGCAGTGATTGAGGTAGTAGCAGCGCTGGAATGGCAAGCAGACCAATCAACGCGGCAAGCAGTGTCATTTGCCCCCAAGTGCCCGCGAGAATAAAGGTGATGCCTAACGGATCGCCCGGAAACTCAGGTAAAAACGCGAAGAAACGGCTGGCGATGAGCATGAGCACTAGGGCGTTAATCAGAATAAACCAGCCGTGAGCATGCAGCTTTTGTTTGAAGGACATTGACTATTTCCTGAAACGTAATAATAAGTTATTGGATGCTTTGATAGCCTTGTAGCAAAGCTTGAAAGTCATCACCGTGCCAGTGAATGTTTCGTTTCACTAACTCTTTGTTAAATGAGCGTAGTAAGCGCGCTAAATTCGCTTGTTTCCACGCTTCTCCCGGCTGTGAAAAGCACTTATCAAAATCGATAATCCATACCTTTTGCTGATCATCCAACAGAATATTATGGATGTTCAGATCGGTATGATTGACGCCCACTTGGTGCATCTTGGCAATTTCGATCCCAATTTGATGATAAAGCTCCGCACTCAAGTGAGAAGAGTGTAAAACTGCAACTAAGTCTTGCGCGTTAGCAATTCGTTCACTAAGCAAATCCGCTTGATAAAACGGCCCTTTTTTTACCGCGCGAGCGGCAATCGGCCGAGGAACATTGACGCCCGCCGTGCGCAGTTGGCTCAGAAGCTCAAACTCGGCCACACTGCGAGTCTTATCCCAACCCGTGAACCAGTAGCGATCTTTAACCAACTTACCAAATAGGCCACCACGGCGGTAATGGCGCAGTGCGGCCTGTCTATCATCTAGCTGCACAAACCACGTGGTGCCGCGGCCAAAAGCGCTCCCCAGTACAAGGTTGTTTTGCTGCCAATAGTCTGCATCAAATAGTGGTAGAGTCGGGTCGGCGACCATCTCTGCGTCATAACAGAGATAGGCATCGCCAATTTGCTTGCGTTGTATCATGCTCACCACCAGTGGTAACTGCCGATGATGTACAACCAAGTGAATCCGGCAAACGTCAGCGCGACTAAAACGGCCGCCGAGCCGATATCTTTTGCCCGGCCACTTAGTTCATGATGTTCCACACCTATGCGGTCAACGACAGCTTCAACAGCGGAATTCAGCAGCTCAACAATTAATACCAGCACTACTACTGCCAGCATGGTAATGCGCTCAAGCATAGTGACATCCAGCCAGCAAACCAACACAATTGCCGCCAGTAGCAAGGCCGATTCTTGACGTACCGCCGCTTCGTGTTTAAACGCTGCTTTCAATCCTTGAATCGAATAGCCTGTCGCTTTAATAATGCGTTTTAGCCCCGTATTTCCCGGTTTGCCGAGATTTTCCTGAGTCATAAAGGTGCAGCCTTATAATCTATTTGCGCTTTTAAAAGAGGCTTATTTTACATTTATCTCGGGTATCTGCATAATTTAGCCAGATTTTTTTGTGAGCTTTGATTATGCCGCTGTTTAGCCAAGCCCCAGATTCTGTTTGTTTCCTAAGATTATCCGCTATCGGCGATGTTTGTCATGCGGTGGCTGCCGTACAAGCCTTGCAGCGTCACTGGCCAGAAACCAAAGTGACTTGGATTATCGGCAAAGTCGAAGCGCAGCTTTTGCAAGGACTTGAAGGCGTTGAGCTGATTGTGTTTGACAAAAAGCAAGGCCTTAAAGGGATGCAGGCGGTGTGGGCGCAATTGCAAGGGCGCCGTTTCGATGCGCTGGTCCATATGCAGCTCGCCTTGCGCGCTAGCCTGTTAACCTTGGGCATTAAGGCGCGCTATAAAGTAGGGTTTCACTTGAAACGCGCTAAAGAAGGCCAGTGGTTGTTTACTAATCGTAAGATTGCCGACACCGATTCCGCCCACGTGTTGGATAGCTTCTACTCGTTTATTGAGTATTTGGGCGTTCCGCGCTCACTTCCTCAGTGGAATCTGCCGATTAGCGCCGCGGATCATCAGTTTGCCAGCGACGCGCTGGGCGATAAACCGACCTTGGTTATCTCGCCAGCCGCGAGTAAAGATGAGCGCAACTGGTTGAGTGAACGATACGCCGCTCTCGCCGACTACGCCTATACGCGCGGTTATCAAGTGGCGATTTGTGGCTCTCCAGCAGAACGTGAAAAACGCCTCGCAGATGAGATTATTCGTCAAATGTCGCACCCTGCGCTCAACTTGGTTGGTCAAACCAACTTAAAACAGCTCACCGCACTGTTAGCCAAAGCAAGCTTGGTGGTGGCCCCCGATTCCGGCCCAGCGCATATCGCCACCACTCAAGGCACGCCAGTGATTGGCCTTTATGGCCACAGCAACCCCAAGCGAACTGGCCCTTACAACAATTTAGCGCAGGTGGTCAGCGTGTATGAATCTTTCGCCGAGCAACAATACGGCAAACCTGCGGCGCAACTGGCGTGGAGTACCCGCGTGAAAGGTAAGCACATAATGCAACAAATCACCTTGGATGCCGTGAAAACCGCATTCGATAGGCTCATTCAAGATTACAATCCCAAAGGTAGGCAAGATGTCTGATTTTCCGGCCAAGGCCACAAGCAAACCGACGTTGGCCGTTGCGCTGATCGTCAAAAACGAAGCGTCTAATCTGGATGCCTGCTTAAAAACCGTCGAAGGCTGGGTGGATGAAATTGTCATTCTCGATTCAGGCAGCAGCGACGAAACCGAAGCGATTGCCAGAAAGTACACCGATAAATTCTTCGTCAACACAGCGTGGCCAGGTTTTGGCCCACAACGTCGCTTGGCGCAGGAGTACGTTGAATCAGATTACGTGCTTTGGCTGGATGCCGATGAGCGCGTCACGCCAGAACTAAAGGCAAGTATTCTGCTGGTTCTGCAGACCGCTCAGCAAAACTCCGTATTCAAACTGGTCAGACTCAATTACTTTCTCGGCAAAGCGATCCGTCATTGCGGCTGGTATCCTGAGTACGTGGTGCGCATGCATCATACTCAATTCACTACATACAACGACAATCTCGTGCATGAGAAGATCGTTATTCCTCAAGATTCACACATCGCCTCTTTAAAAGGCGATCTTATCCATTACCCTTATAAGAACATCAAACATTATCTAGCGAAGTCTTCTTCTTATGGTGAAATTTGGAGCGAAGAAAAAGCGTTGAAAGGCAAGCGTTCATCGGTTGGCAAAGCGATCACGCACTCACTTAGTGCCTTTATTAAAATGTATGTCGTAAAGCGTGGTTTTCTGGATGGAAAAGAAGGACTGATTTTGTCCCTCCTCTCCTCCTACTCGGTACTGGTAAAATATTTGTACTTATTTGAACATCAGCGGTCCAGCTCCCGAGAATAGAGCGCTTCATATTGCTCAGCCATTTTTTCAACTGAGAAGTCCATTTTATAGTGAGATACGTTTTTCTTCATTTGCCAGAATGTATCTCTGTTTCGATAAAGATGGAGTAGCTGGTGCGCCATTATTTTAGGTTCGGCATTGGGAATGATATAGCCGGTTTCTCCATCCACCACAATTTCCGGAATGCCTCCGGCATCACTTGTGATCACTGGAATGTCAAATTGATAGGCCTCTAAAATCGACGAGCCTAATCCTTCACTGCGTGATGGATGAATCAGAACATCTGTTTGCTTGAAAATGGAGGCCATATTGGGTGTAAATCCCCAAAAAGTGATGTTATCTAACCCCTTTGCAGACTCGAGTAGATTTTGATGTTCCGGCCCTGAACCCACTATCACAAAGTGAATATCAGGATTTACCAAAGAGACGATCTTAGCCGCTTCAATCGTCGCCTCTACATTTTTCAGTTTGATCAGGCTGCCGACTTGTGCCACTAAAAAATCGCCTGGTAATCGCTTAATTTGCTCTTCTTCCTCAATTGAACATGGGAAGCTTGAAAAACTGTCATGGATAACAAATCGATTGAGATTTAAATCCCAAATATTACTAAGAACTTTTTGACTAATACCGACAATCGCAGAGGCTTTACGATAGCTAGAAAGAGAAAAAGAGCCTTTTACTTTTTTATCTACCCTTCTTGTTACTATATATTTCTTTCCGGTTAACGCTGACACCAAACGAGCAATGTGCACACCTCTACCATCATGCGCATGCAATATTACTTTATCATTCTTAAAAGCAATATTTAACATTTCAAAAAATTTTACAATTGATAAGCCACACTTTTTAATTTCGTTATAAAATGGCTTACCTTTCTTTGCAAATACATAGTGGCGATAATTTATGGCATTCTTAATCAGGTTAAGAGTTTGTACTTCACCACCACCAAAACCAGAAGCCATATTTATATGAATAATGATAGATTCAGACATAACAAAAACCTTAACCAATGATAAACATAAAGACTATACACGATCTGATGGAACAGCGGCTACTTAAAAGCTATCGCTATAATTAAAAAACTCAAAATATCTTTTACGCTCTCTTTCAAATACGGAGAATAAATATTACATTCGATCTCTTAACGTAATTTTCATTGGTTTTGCAATAGTTTTTGACTACTATGCGAGGATAAAAACAAACGGATGCCATACTATGAATCTCAAACGCATTTCTCGAGTTATCTATCCAGGCACATTTGACCCTATCACCAATGGCCATTTGGATCTGGTGGAACGGGCGGCAAAAATGTTTGACGAAGTGATCATCGCGGTGGCCGCCAGCCCAAGTAAAAACACCATGTTTACCTTAGACGAGCGAGTGGACTTTGCCCGTCAGGTCACAAGCCATCTCGACAATGTCACCACACAGGGATTTACTGGTCTGATGGTCGACTTTGCTCGTGACGTCGACGCCAACGTGCTCATCCGCGGTTTGCGCACTACGGTCGATTTCGAGTATGAATTTGGCCTGACCAATATGTACCGTCGTCTGTTACCCGGCCTAGAAAGCGTGTTTCTCACCCCTTCGGAAGAGCACGCCTTTATCTCCTCGACTATCGTGCGAGAAGTGGCGATCCATGGCGGCGATGTGACTCAGTTCGTGCCTGAGATTGTTGCAAAAGCACTGCATCAGAAAAAGAAAGTCTGAATAACGCAAGCGCTGTCAACGAGTAAAATATCCCATTGCTTAACACAATGGGCGTCATCACTACTTTTGCGTCACCTGATAGCGCAAATACGCATTCATCAACTGACGATACTCTTTGGCCCATTCTGGATCTGGGTTAACACGGGTTTCTGTCTGCGACAGCAAACCATCCGCCCACGGATACAACACGTCTGGCTGACCAGTGCTGTACGCACCTTGCGAAGTGATCACTCGCGATGCGTTAAAGCCAATGTTACTCACCTCCTGGCTGGAGAGCAGATTCTCGCCTCCCAAAGAAATATAGCTCTGCCCAGAAAGGCTTAAGCTGTAAAGCGTTGGGAAAATATCACGGTGTGAACCCATTCGACTCGCATCGTAGTGGAAATCGACCTGAGTTAAGATCGATTGCGGAGCATAGAGATAAAACGGCACACCAAAGGTTAAGCCAAACTCATCTTCACGTTCTGTGGATAAATAGCGTACTCGATGATCACCCGAGGCGGCGATGATGGTCTTATCAGCAAGGGGAGAAGCCTTGATCCCTTGGACAAATTGCCCTAATGCATCGTTGGCATATTGGTATGCTTGTAACAGCTTTTCACCTTGATCCGCCATTGGGCCAAGCAGCGCAGCTAACCGTTCACTAACGTGAACTGGTTTAGGCTGATAATAGTCGGGCGCACGAAACGGCGAATGATTGGTTACCGTCATAATGTAGATCAGCGTCGGCTGTGTCGCTTCATCTAACAACTTACGGGCGAACTTAAAAGTGAATTCATCCGGCACGCCCCACGTATCGGCGTATTTACCTGCCTCTGGAAAGACATTTTTAATGCTATTTTCATCGTAAACTTGATCAAACCCCTGCACTGGCAGGTAATTAGATAAGTTGCGCCACATGCTGTTGCCACCATAGATAAACACCACACGATAACCTGCACGTTTGTAAGGCAGCACCGCTGAAGAGGGCAAAGCCACTTTTTGCGCGCTGGAGTGGCTGATGGTCGGCACATCGCTGTGCAGCAACATCATCACTATGCTGTCAATGGTCGCCGATGTCCCTGCCATAAAACGCTTGAAGACAAAATCTTGCGCAAAACCTTCACGCAACGCGCCAAGCAAATCGTTGTTTTGTGCATCGTCTTCAATCAGCACGTTGCTGCCCATGCCTTCCATCAACGCCATCACCACATGCGGCGGATTTTCTGCTAAATAACGGTTCTCTGGAGTGCGATACTCTGGGGTCGGTTGACCGAGCACTTTCAACATTTGCGCTTGCAACTCTTCGACTGAAATCGGCTCGAATTTCGACTGTTTTTTATAATCGCTTTTGGCCCAATCGAGTGCCATAAAGGCGTTCGGCGTGATGATATTAAGCACCTTGTATTCCGACACATTGGCGTGATAACGCTTTAGCGGTAAGGTACCGAGCGAACCGCGCGCAACGATCACGTATACTAGGATGGTCGCGAAGACAGAAAGTGTCGCCACGCTCCAATGCCGAGCAGAGCCACACCACTGCTTGGCGCGCGCCGCCAACCAAGCTGCGCCCTGATAGGCCAACCATGCCAGCGCAACTGAGATAAAGAAAGAGCGTAAAATCGGATAATCTTGCCAAGCATTCACCAATACGGCGTGAGTGTCATCGTCAAACAAGCCAAAGGCAAACACATCAATGTAGTTGCCATAAGTAACGTAGTAGTAATAGTTACCTATCGAAAAGGCGGTAAGGAGGAAGAAAATGAGCCCAACATAACTTGGCAAAAGCTTACGCCACCAGCAGAAGAGGCGGTGTGATGCCGCCATCACGAGTCCAGACAAAAGTAGCGGAGCGAACGCTAAAGCAATCACCTTGGCATCAAAACGCAGGCCAACATAAAAAGCGCGCCACACATCTTGGCTGAGAGCAGGCAAACGGGCCAAATCCGCCGCGAGTAAAAGAAAACAGCCACGCGAGATGCTCATCAGCATTAACGCGGCCAAAAACACAATCAATAAAATTCGCAGTAGCTGTCGAAACTGCTGTTGAAAGCCCATATTCCAAGAGATCCGCTGATGATAAAAACTGCGCGGAATGATAGCACGATGCGCTAAACTCCGTTCGAAAAAATCCTTATCTCACTAGAGAGCGGCGATTGCCATCGCAGGCTATTGTTGGCACTGATTGCAGAAAAAAGTATTGCGCTGGCCGATTTTCTGTTCTTGAATCGCTTCCCCGCACACTGGACACGCTTCCCCTGCTTTGCCATACACTTGCAACTCTTGGGCAAAGTAACCCGGTTTACCATCGGCTTGGGCAAAATCTTTGAGTGTTGTGCCACCTTGGCCAATCGCTGTGGTTAAGGTCTGCTTAATATGAGCGACCAAGCTTTGCCACTCCGCGGCGCAGAGCGACATCGCCGCCCGCGTTGGCAGGATCCGTGAATGAAACAGTGATTCACTGGCGTAAATGTTCCCCACGCCCACCACGATTTTATTGTCCATAATAAACTGCTTCACCGCCACGCGCTTACCTAGCGCCTTTTGCTGCATATACTCGGCGTGAAAATCATCGGTGAGCGGTTCTGGCCCCAACTTATCTAAAACCTCATGTGACTGACCCGGCTCGACATACAGCCAAGCGCCGAAGCGCCGCGGATCGTTGTAGCGCAGCACTTTGCCATTTGTCAGTAGCAGATCGACGTGATCGTGTTTGCCCGCGGGGAGTTCTGCATCCAAAACGCGCAGTGAACCCGACATGCCTAAATGGACAATCGCTGTGCCTGCTGCGGTCTCAATCAGCAGGTATTTGGCACGGCGCTTAATGGCGTCAATCACTTGCCCTTCCAGCCGCTTTAATTCTAGTGGAATGTCCCAACGCAATTTGGCGGTACGAAAAGTGAAACGGCGAATGGTTTGCTGATTTAAATGCGGGGTAATCCCCATTCTGCTGACTTCAACTTCAGGTAGTTCAGGCATGGTGGCTCCAAGATAAGGGCGGTTGCTAGGTGCTAGAGCACCGATCAGTTTAAAAAACATACAGTGACTTTAGCCCCAAAACATGATCAAATACACAGTATTGTTAACTCATGAACTGATTGATTATGTCTAATTCTAGAAACTGGGCACCACCTACTG
>NZ_JZAM01000122.1:0-425 GCF_000960595.1 Vibrio sp. S234-5 | reverse complement strand
CTTAACGCGGCGTTATGTTTAATCACGTCAAATCAGTTGATTGCATCTTTTCTTTGCTCCCTCGGCTTGTTGGTTTTGTGCTCGTCGGCAAGTTGGCTTCGTTTGGCGCTGTTTTCCGGACATTTATTTTTTGGTGCTGAAAACTCTGAGTGTTGCCTCAGTCAATTTTCGAGTAAGCGTGAAGTAGGTGCGACTGGCTTAATCGGTATTTTGACCACAAGTGTTTGGGCTTGAATTGCCAAAACTCGAAGTCTGTTTTTCAAATCTATGAGTGATTTCAGTTTTTTAGGTCTTGGCTTTTGTTTGTGAGTCAACGCTGAGTTAATCTTGGTTTTGGTAAAACGTAAGCCCTTGAAGCTTAAACATAACAAAGCGTTAAAGAGGGATTCGTGCCGCGTGGCATTTTTGGTATGCGGTAATTTTTG
>NZ_JZAM01000120.1:0-412 GCF_000960595.1 Vibrio sp. S234-5 | reverse complement strand
TTTCAGAACTAGGTTTTCAACGACTGCAGCTGGGATCCCAAGACATTCCACTGCGGAAGGCACCTTTGGGGGATTGATTTGTGGCACTAGTTTTTCCCAATACGCAGAGCCCATCATACTTCCCCTCTTGAAGTTGCCTAGTCAACTGATGTCGTATGTTTTTCTATTTATAAGTATTAGTGCGTGTAGGAGAAATAAGCTAATCCGATTACGATTACAGGCGCGAAAGGAATCACTAGTGGCTTATTAGACCTAAAGCCTGGTGTAACTTTTTCAATGCAGTAGCCCTTGACCTGATGAGTTAGAGCAACGCTCGTTGAAGCAATGTGCAGCATCAAATAAAAGATGCCAACAATACCCCCTGCGAGAATAATTCCGATAGACGCTTCCCACAGATTACTCAGTCCCAGCC
>NZ_JZAM01000012.1:0-4749 GCF_000960595.1 Vibrio sp. S234-5 | reverse complement strand
CGACCAATAATGGAAAGGGCCGCGTATTCCAAAGCGATGGTAAAGAAGTGAAGTTGACATTAACTGGCTATTTTTGGCGATATGGTATCAGAAAAGCCATTCAGGTATCGATTTTCCGGATGAACCACAAAGTTAAGCGGCAAATACCCGAGTGTATTACAAGCTCGGCATTCAATCCGATGGTTTGCTATCTGGATGTAACAGGGGCTAGTGCCGATTGGCGTAGCGATGAAACGGCGAACCTTACCTCCTTTTTTTTATGACATCACGACTACGACATGATGGACATTTAATATGAGGATTGTGTGCTACGTGAAAGATGGTCGCGTCACCATCAAACTCTGTAGAGCAATAATGGAAAGGGCCGCGTATTCCAAAGCGATGGTAAAGAAGTGAAGTTGACATTAACTGGCTATTTTTGGCGATATGGTATCAGAAAAGCCATTCAGGTATCGATTTTCCGGATGAACCGAAATTTGTTGTTAAATGCTCAGAGTTTAAAGTTTACTTCACCAAATGGTGTTGTTAAATACTGTTCAGTCGGACATGGTCGTACAGTAACTGTGAAGCCCTGAGCTTTGGTTGAAAAACATGCATAACAAAGCGTTTAAGAGGGATTTGGCACGCGTGGCATTTTCAGTTTGCGTTGAGTTCGGTGATTACGGCACTGTGCGGTAGCTTCTGTATTGCGTGCCTGCACCCCTTAACGCGGCGTTAGCTTCTTAAAGCAAAAACCATCAAAATCTGGGTTTAATTGTCCTGAAAATTCAGACTTTAGCGTTCAAATTGCACAATTTGGCTTTTGGGCTTTTTCTTGATGCTGATTTGGTCGAACGTGTTGAAAGTTCAGTGGTTTCAAAGTCACTGAAAACTAGCAAGCCTCGATGCTTCAATGTTGTTGGATGCTCCACGCGGAAAGTTTGGTTTCACAAAGGCTGCATCATCGCTGAAAGTATGCTTTCTTTGTCGCGGACTCTTAACCGTGACCAACTTAGCCTTGACCGTTTTGAGTTTTGGCAGCCAACTTCACAGCTTTTGGCGTTGGACGTGTGTTTGTGTGATGCTTCTGCGTAAAATAATTTTCAAGCAAATGTGTTTAAAAATCATTGCTAAACAATCGGCTACGAAGCTAACAAACGCCTCAAGAGGGACTGTCAACGCGTAGCGTTTCCAGTCCCATTGAGCCGCGGTGGTTGCAGTTGTTGTGTTTGAGTTTAGTGGTAATGCGTTGCCAGCCCCTTAGGCGGGCGTTAACTGTCTGGGAGGAATATGAATATAAAAACAGATTATCCGAGAATCTCTAACTTGCCAAAAGAGCACCTTAGAGAGCTGTGGTTGGTTTCAAGTGATGAAGATTTTGACCAATTAATAAACAATAGTAATGGGAAAGAAATTGCTCGTGTCTTTTCTGTATTGGATGAAGTAAGTTTACGCCGCTTTTTTTCCGTCGCTAAACCGGCAACGATAGAAAAGGTCTTTTCTACTATTCCCCCGAGGAATATAAATAAATATTTGTTCATGCTATCTAACGAGAATATCAAAAGATCTTCTCTGCCCTAAGTCCTGATACTCAAGGTGTAGTGCTTAAGTCTGTGTAGGAAAGTCAGCGGAACCGATTGTTAAAATTATTGCCTCATAATATGAGACTTCAATGGAAGGATTATATTCAACAGGAACTAAATTTAGACTCAGAGTACAATCATCTGTTGAATAGTAATATTGAAAACTCAATTGAGTTTGAGGCATTGCAAAGGCTTAAACGCATTGAGCAACAAATTGAATATCGAGAGCAGCATCATGAAATAAAAGTGGAACAACAATCAAAACAACTAGAAGCAATACAGCAACAGATTGTTGAAGCAGAAAAGCACTTACATCAACAACAAGTACAGTCAAAGCGAAAGGCTCAAGAGCTAAGCAATCGTGAAAAAGAAATATCAAGAAGGCTCGCTGAACTCCAACTAGAGCATGATAAAAAGATACAAGAACGCATTGATATTAAGGTTCCGGAGTATGTTTCTGATGCTATTGATATCCTGGATGAAAAAGCGCAAGAATTTCAGTTGGAGGCTAAAGCGTGGAACGAGCGTGGAACTTCAGCTTTAAAATGGTCAATTGGTGCAGCTATTGCTGCTCTGGCTTATGGGGCTTACTCGTTTAACGTAGCATCAAAAGAAAACATTGACTGGCTATTTTTCATTTACCTTATCCTCAAAGGGTTGATTGTAATTGGTTTGTTAGGTGCATTTGCTAAGCATTGCTTTAATCAAGGTAATGCCCATTTACATGAAGCACTTAAACGAAGTGACCGTGTTCATGCTATTCGGTTTGGAAAACTATACTTGGAAATCTATGGGAATAATGTTGATAAAGAAGATATGAAGTCTATCTTTGAGAACTGGAACTTTGACAGTGATAGTGCATTTACCAAGATTCCTTCACCAAATTTTGACCCCAAAGCATTTGAGCATATGAAAAGTATTTTCGAGAAAAGTAGTCCCAATAAGGCATAGTGACTAGCCAGTTAACAAAGCATTTAAGAGTGATTCCCAACGCTCAGCATTTTTCATTCCATCCTTGGGTTTGGTGTTTACGGTGGTATGGTTTAGTTTAGTGGCAGCGTTGCTCACACCTTAATGCGGCGTTATGCAACTCAGGTAAATTTAGGGGCTCAATCTTTTGGGATTTCTCTGGCCATTCGTTTTGTGTTGTCGGCAAATGATCTTTTCTATCCTCAAATTCGCGGTTAACTCAAGCCGTAAAACAGGCAAATTTCTTTGCTTGCCTCAATTGGTTTTAGCGTTTGTACGTGGTCAATTTAGTGAGCGCAAAGTGTGGAAAGGGCAAGTTAATCGAGAATTTCGAGTTCGCTGAATATTTTGCTCGTTGAGTTTTTCAGATTCAAAAGCTTGGTTTGTTGCTGAAAGGTGGACTTTGTTTTGGTGGCTTATTTATCACGGTTCAGGCTTGGGTTGATTCTTGGTTCACTTAACCAACATTTTGATTGTTTTCTTAATCAAATGTAGTGTAACTTCTGGTTTATCTTATTGAATTTGCATAACAAAGCATTTAAGACGGATTCGCAACGCTTGGCGGTTTTAGTGTAAATTCAGTTTTTGCGTTTTAAGTGGTTTGTCGAAGCATTGGTGTTTAGCGTCGCTCACCACTTAATGCGGCGTTATGCAACTCAGGTAAATTTAGAAGTTCAATCTTTTGGGATTTCTCTGGCCATTCGTTTTGTATTGTCGGCAAATGAGCATTTTTATCCTAAAATTCTTGGTTCACTCAAGCCGTAAAACAGACAAGGTTCTTTGTTTGCCTCAATGAGTTTTGGTGCTGTTTTGTTGTCAATTCAGCGTGCGCAAAGTGTGGAAATGGCAAGTTTATCGAGCATTTTTTAGTTGCTGAAGTTTTCGCTCGTTGAGTTTTCCTGATTCAAAAGCTTGGTTTGTTGTTGAAAGGTGGGCTTTGTTTTGGCAGCTCATTTATCACAGTTCTTGCTTGGGTTGATTCTTGAATCACTCAACCATTGCAATTGTGGCTTTTGGTCGAGTAAAGTCAGTTTATCTTATTGAATTTGCATAACAAACGGCTCAAGAGGGATTGCCAACGCGTGGCGACTTTAGTGCAAAATTGCAGTTCAGTGTTTACGGTGTGTTTTTTGAGTTCGGCGGTGCGTCGTCAACCCCTTAGCCGGGCGTTAGGCAAAGTGAGTTTTTATCAGCTAAATCGAGTTTGAATTGAACGGTAAATTCCATGTTTTCTGGCTTAAGTTAAGCAATAAATAATCATCACGTATTTGTTGTTTCTTGATCGCGTTGGGTTGCTTTTCGTTGTGAGTTTAGCGGCAAAATAACCTTCAGCATCCAAACGTCCGCCGAGCATGCTACGCTCGTCACTTTTCTTCCAAATCGCTCAATTTGAGTTTTTTTGTTTCTTTGCTGATTTAGCATTTTGGTTTATAAATGAGTCGGTTAGTTTGTTTCAAGTTTGCAAAAAAGCTCGTCCTTTGGTTTTGAAAGTCTCGGTGTCAATCTGTTGGCCTAACAAACGGCTCAAGAGGGATTGCCAACGCGTGGCGGCTTTGGTGCAAAATTGAATTTCAGTGTTTACAGTGTGTTTTTTGAGTCCGGTGGTGCGTTGTCAACCCCTTAGCCGGGCGTTAGGCAACATGAGTTTTTATCAGCTAAATCGAGTTGGAATTGAACGGTGAATTCAAGGTTTTCTGGCTTAAGTTAGGTAATAAATAGTCATCACATATTTGTTGTTTCTTGATCGCGTGGGTTGTTTAGCGTTATGAATAGAAGTGGCCCCCGATTTTCGGACATGACTTTAAGTGGTCGATCTGTTTTGATAGTACCCAACAATACAGGGACAGATTATGACTAGAAAACGTAGAAACCACTCTCCTGAGTTTAAAGCTAAGGTGGCACTCGATGCCGCTAAAGGCGATAAAACCGTCGCTGAGTTAGCTCAGAAATACAACCTGCACGCTAACCAAATCTCGACATGGAAAAAGGAGCTGCTTGAAAACGCAGCCATGATTTTTGCCACCGAAAATCACACAGGAAAAGAGAATTCCGAAGAAGTGGACAAACTTCACGCCAAGATCGGTCAATTGACCATGGAAAATGATTTGTTGGCCTAAGTGCGCGGCCGTGAGGCCGAGCCCAGCGAAAGAGTTTGCTGGTTGAAGCCACCCCAGTGCCGATAAAGCGCCAGTGTGAGCTGCTCAATATTGCTCGCTCT
>NZ_JZAM01000119.1:0-289 GCF_000960595.1 Vibrio sp. S234-5 | reverse complement strand
CGCGAACATTGGCATGATGTACGAGTTTAACGAGCGTCATCGCTTAGGTTTAAGCTACAAGCACAGCCCTAACATTGATGCCAAGGGTGACATCCACTTTGCTGGCGAATCGTACGACTCGCTTGCTATGCCGCTACCGGATATTGCGGAGTTTTCCGGTTATCACCGCGTCTTACCTAAATTTGCCCTGCACTATTCTGTGCAGTGGATTGGTTGGTCAGCATTTGACAGCTTGAAAGCCGATGATCAGTTGCTAAAAGATTTTCAGTGGCAAGACTCCGCGCACTAC
>NZ_JZAM01000118.1:0-536 GCF_000960595.1 Vibrio sp. S234-5 | reverse complement strand
AGAGCAATAATGGAAAGGGCCGCGTATTCCAAAGCGATGGTAAAGAAGTGAAGTTGACATTAACTGGCTATTTTTGGCGATATGGTATCAGAAAAGCCATTCAGGTATCGATTTTCCGGATGAACCCACCTTTCAACAACAAACCAAGCTTTTGAATCAGGAAAACTCAACAAGCAAGACTTTCAGAAAATGCGAAATGCTCGATTAACTTGCCCTTTCCACACTTTGCGCCCGCTAAATTCACAACAAACCAGCACCAAAACTCATTGAGGCAAACAAAGAACCTTGCCTGTTTTACGGCTTGAGCGAACCACGAATTTGAGGGTAAAAAAGCTCATTTGCCGACAACATAAAACGAATGGCCGGAGAAACCTAAAAAGATTGAACCCCTAAATTTACCTGAGTTGCATAACGCCGCGTTAAGGGGTGAAGGCACGCAATACACAAGTTACCGCACAATGCCGTAACCACCAAACCTAACGCAAACTGAAAATGCCACGCGTGCCAAATCCCTCTTGAACGCTTTGTTATGCTTA
>NZ_JZAM01000117.1:0-482 GCF_000960595.1 Vibrio sp. S234-5 | reverse complement strand
AATAGCCATCAGCCATCATGGTGCTTAGCGTGATACCGATGTCTTGCATCGTCACACCGTATGCGCCCGCCTTGTCTTTATCGATCTTGATCTTCATGGTTGCAGAGTCGTAGTTCAGATCTAAATCCGAGTAGACGAACATCGGGCTGCTGGCTACGTCTGTTAGAACGTCACTTGCGATCGTAAACAAGCTTTCGAAGCTGTTTGGTGTCGTAATAACGAACTGAATTGGTAGACCTGAACCCGCACCAGGCAGTTCTGGCATCTGGAATGCCGTGATTGACATGCCTGGGACGCTTGCAACTAATCCACCAACACGTTTGGTGATCTCAGATTGGCTGGCTTCACGCTCACTCCAAGGTTTAAGTGTTGCTAGACCAAACGCTTGGTTCGAGTTAGGAACACCGTTAAATACCTGCGCGTATTCTACCTCTGGTTGATCCGACAGAATCTTGTTTACATCGTTCATGGTGTTTTGGATG
>NZ_JZAM01000116.1:0-3025 GCF_000960595.1 Vibrio sp. S234-5 | reverse complement strand
TATAGTGACGATTCAAAATTGAGTCCGGCAAATCAATGCTATCTCGCTCATTCAAATAATGAGATAGCGAACCTTGGTTGTTTAACAAAGACCCTTTCGGGTTGTATGGTTAAGTGACTAAGCGTACACGGTGGATGCCTTGGCAGTCAGAGGCGATGAAGGACGTAGTAACTTGCGATAAGCGGTGATGAGGCAGTAACAGCCACTTGAGTCACCGATTTCCGAATGGGGAAACCCACTGGCATAAGCCAGTATCGCTGCATGAATACATAGTGCAGCGAAGCGAACCGGGAGAACTGAAACATCTAAGTACCCCGAGGAAAAGAAATCAACCGAGATTCCGAAAGTAGCGGCGAGCGAAATTGGATTAGCCCTTAAGCTTTACATGCGTTAGACGAATGGTCTGGAAAGGCCAACGATACCGGGTGATAGTCCCGTAGTCATAGGCGCATGTTCAGTGAAATCGAGTAGGGCGGGACACGTGTTATCCTGTCTGAATATGGGGGGACCATCCTCCAAGGCTAAATACTCCTGACTGACCGATAGTGAACCAGTACCGTGAGGGAAAGGCGAAAAGAACCCCTGTGAGGGGAGTGAAATAGAACCTGAAACCGTGTACGTACAAGCAGTAGGAGCACCTTCGTGGTGTGACTGCGTACCTTTTGTATAATGGGTCAGCGACTTAATGTTAGTAGCAAGGTTAACCGCATAGGGGAGCCGTAGGGAAACCGAGTCTTAACTGGGCGTATAGTTGCTAGCATTAGACCCGAAACCGAGTGATCTAGCCATGGGCAGGTTGAAGGTTGAGTAACATCAACTGGAGGACCGAACCGACTAATGTTGAAAAATTAGCGGATGACTTGTGGCTAGGGGTGAAAGGCCAATCAAACTCGGAGATAGCTGGTTCTCCCCGAAAGCTATTTAGGTAGCGCCTCGGACGAATACTACTGGGGGTAGAGCACTGTTAAGGCTAGGGGGTCATCCCGACTTACCAACCCTTTGCAAACTCCGAATACCAGTAAGTACTATCCGGGAGACACACGGCGGGTGCTAACGTCCGTCGTGGAGAGGGAAACAACCCAGACCGCCAGCTAAGGTCCCAAATTACAGCTAAGTGGGAAACGATGTGGGAAGGCTTAGACAGCTAGGATGTTGGCTTAGAAGCAGCCATCATTTAAAGAAAGCGTAATAGCTCACTAGTCGAGTCGGCCTGCGCGGAAGATGTAACGGGGCTAAGCTGTAAACCGAAGCTGCGGCAATGTGCTTTAGCACATTGGGTAGGGGAGCGTTCTGTAAGCCGTTGAAGGTGTGTTGTAAAGCATGCTGGAGGTATCAGAAGTGCGAATGCTGACATGAGTAACGACAAGGGGGGTGAAAAACCTCCCCGCCGGAAGACCAAGGGTTCCTGTCCAACGTTAATCGGGGCAGGGTAAGTCGACCCCTAAGGCGAGGCCGAAAGGCGTAGTCGATGGGAAACGGGTTAATATTCCCGTACTGCTTATAATTGCGATGGGGGGACGGAGAAGGCTAGGTGGGCCAGGCGACGGTTGTCCTGGTTCAAGTGCGTAGGCTGAGTGTTTAGGTAAATCCGGATACTCTTAAGGCTGAGACACGACGTCGAGCTGCTACGGCAGTGAAGTCATTGATGCCCTGCTTCCAGGAAAAGCCTCTAAGCTTCAGATTATAAGCAATCGTACCCCAAACCGACACAGGTGGTCGGGTAGAGAATACCAAGGCGCTTGAGAGAACTCGGGTGAAGGAACTAGGCAAAATGGTACCGTAACTTCGGGAGAAGGTACGCTCTTGATGGTGAAGTCCCTCGCGGATGGAGCTGACGAGAGTCGCAGATACCAGGTGGCTGCAACTGTTTATTAAAAACACAGCACTGTGCAAAATCGCAAGATGACGTATACGGTGTGACGCCTGCCCGGTGCCGGAAGGTTAATTGATGGGGTTAGACTTCGGTCGAAGCTCTTGATCGAAGCCCCGGTAAACGGCGGCCGTAACTATAACGGTCCTAAGGTAGCGAAATTCCTTGTCGGGTAAGTTCCGACCTGCACGAATGGCGTAATGATGGCCACGCTGTCTCCACCCGAGACTCAGTGAAATTGAAATCGCTGTGAAGATGCAGTGTACCCGCGGCTAGACGGAAAGACCCCGTGAACCTTTACTACAGCTTGGCACTGAACATTGACCCTACATGTGTAGGATAGGTGGGAGGCTTTGAAAACGTGACGCCAGTTGCGTTGGAGCCGTCCTTGAAATACCACCCTTGTATGTTTGATGTTCTAACGTTGGCCCCTTATCGGGGTCGCGGACAGTGCCTGGTGGGTAGTTTGACTGGGGCGGTCTCCTCCCAAAGAGTAACGGAGGAGCACGAAGGTGGGCTAATCACGGTTGGACATCGTGAGGTTAGTGCAATGGCATAAGCCCGCTTAACTGCGAGAATGACGGTTCGAGCAGGTGCGAAAGCAGGTCATAGTGATCCGGTGGTTCTGAATGGAAGGGCCATCGCTCAACGGATAAAAGGTACTCCGGGGATAACAGGCTGATACCGCCCAAGAGTTCATATCGACGGCGGTGTTTGGCACCTCGATGTCGGCTCATCACATCCTGGGGCTGAAGTCGGTCCCAAGGGTATGGCTGTTCGCCATTTAAAGTGGTACGCGAGCTGGGTTTAGAACGTCGTGAGACAGTTCGGTCCCTATCTGCCGTGGGCGTTGGAAGATTGAAGGGGGCTGCTCCTAGTACGAGAGGACCGGAGTGGACGAACCTCTGGTGTTCGGGTTGTGTCGCCAGACGCATTGCCCGGTAGCTAAGTTCGGAATCGATAACCGCTGAAAGCATCTAAGCGGGAAGCGAGCCCTGAGATGAGTCTTCCCTGATACTTTAAGTATCCTAAAGGGTTGTTCGAGACTAGAACGTTGATAGGCAGGGTGTGTAAGCGCTGTGAGGCGTTGAGCTAACCTGTACTAATTGCCCGTGAGGCTTAACCATACAACACCCAAAGGGTTTTGGTGGACTC
>NZ_JZAM01000115.1:0-1464 GCF_000960595.1 Vibrio sp. S234-5 | reverse complement strand
TATCAAGCCAGACTGCTTTCACAGCGTCTACGAGTTTAGGGAAATCCGGTTTAGGATTTGACGCCTCATATAAAGCAACATCATCTGCAAACCTTGATAACCAAAATTCAGCCGTCAAACCACTTAGCAATTCAACCGATGGATCATCTGCCTCTAATCGCCACTGCGAGCCAAGTGTCACTAAACAAGATACCTTTTCCGGCTCTTGTATTGCTAACCGATAACCTACGATACCACCGTCACTAAAACCAAAAATTGAATATTTATCGATACCCAAATAGCTCAGAACATGCTGAACGTCTTGCTGATATTGCATGTAATTAAGTGGACGTTCACCTAAAAG
This sequence comes from Vibrio sp. S234-5, assembly GCF_000960595.1. Lineage (NCBI taxonomy): Bacteria > Pseudomonadati > Pseudomonadota > Gammaproteobacteria > Vibrionales > Vibrionaceae > Vibrio > Vibrio sp. S234-5. Next base: position 1,121 of record NZ_JZAM01000115.1, on the reverse strand, counting down.
GGACTTCCCGTGACCACGGAAATCTATACTTATCAATTGATAGTCAGCAGCAACATATTTATGAATTGAACTTAACTCATTCAATGAACCAAGACCGCCATGAAGCATCAATAAGGGCTTGCCATCATGATTACCTGAAAGCTCGTAATAAATCTCGGAGCCACTAACACTTACATACCCATTTTTATTTTTCATTTTATCGACCAACTACGTTTGTATTTATTTGACCTGAAAAAACTAACGCCGCGTTAAGGGGCGCAGGCACGCAATACAAAAGCTACCGCACACTGCCGTAACCACTAAACCCAACGCAAACTGAAAATGCCACGCGTGCCAAGTCCCTCTTGAACGCTTTGTTATGCTTAAGCTTCAATGGCTTACGTTTTACCCAAACCAAGATTAACTCGACTTTGATTCACAAACAAAAACCAAAACGTAGAAAACAGAAATGACGCATAATTTTGAAAATCAGACTTTGAACTTTGGCTGTCAAAACTCAAAAACCTAAGATCAAATTTCTGATTGAGCCAACCGCCCTAACTTCGCGCTTACCCAAAAATTGACTGAGGCAAATCTCAGAATTTTTAGCGCCAAAGAATAAGTGTCCAGAAAACAGCGCCCACTGAAGCTAACTTGCCGACAAACTCGAAACCAACAAGCCGAGGGAGCAAAGAAAAACCATAACCCACTGCTTTAAAATGATTAAGCATAACGCCCGCTTAAGGGGCAGCCAACGCTACTACCAACTTTCCGCATAACACCGTAACCACAAAAATCAACGCATGGTAAAAATGCCGCGCGTTGGCTGTCCCTCTTGAAGCGTTTGTTATGTTTTGGGCCAATTAGTACGATTTAGACCATAAACAGCATGATCTACAACTCGGCCATTCAAATTTTCTGCGCGACTGATTATGCCCTCAAGCGAGAAACCTAAACGTTCACATACATTACGACTTGGAATATTTTCGCTTGCTGCTGATATCTGAACCTTTTCCGGTTCATCCGGAAAATCGATACTTCGCCTCATGACTGGCTTTGATTTTTAACTCAAAAAATTCCCAATCACGATACCCATAGGCGACTTTGTTCAGCGTCTTTATTCGGTTGTTCACACCCTCTAC
>NZ_JZAM01000114.1:0-88403 GCF_000960595.1 Vibrio sp. S234-5 | reverse complement strand
TAGAAATGGTAATGCCAGGCGACAACATCAAGATGATTGTTGAGTTGATCGCACCAATCGCGATGGACGAAGGTCTACGTTTCGCGATCCGTGAAGGCGGCCGTACAGTAGGTGCTGGTGTTGTTGCGAAAATCTTTGAATAAGATTTGACGAACCAGTAGTAAAAAGGGCATCATTTGATGCCCTTTTTCTACGCTCAATATAATCTTTGCTGCTTTCTTAGGCAGGGTTATCTTGAGTGAAGAATTGTGATTGAGCAATGTTGCTTGGTCGTAAGAGTGCGCTGAGCTTGAATTCAGCGATATGGTGTTCGCCCTGCAACAGCGGGGCCGTTGTCGTCTATAGTAAGACTTGTGACAGGTTGGTTTTATGAAAGCAAATAATGCTGAAACTCCTGATAGCTCAAGTGCAGCGGATACATTTAAGTGGGTAATCACTTTCGTACTGCTTGCTGCCGCTGTTGTGGGTAATTACCTGTATGGTGAAATGTCTGTAGTGGTCCGTGCTGCAGGTGTAATTGTGTTGATTGCTGCCGCGCTTGGTGTTGCTGCAACAACGTCAAAAGGCAAAGAAGCGATCGCTTTTGCACGCGAATCCCGTATGGAAGTTCGCAAGGTGGTTTGGCCGACTCGTCAGGAAACCATGCAAACTACTTTGATCGTTTTAGCCGTAAGTATTGTAATGGCTCTGGTACTGTGGGGCATTGACGGAATTATGGTTCGTCTAATTGCTTTCGCAACCGGAGTATAGAGGGTTTAAATTCATGAGTGAAGCTCCTAAAAAACGCTGGTATGTGGTTCAAGCCTTCTCTGGATTTGAAGGCCGTGTCGCCCAGTCTCTTCGTGAGCACATTAAAATGCATGGCATGGAAGAGCACTTTGGTGAAGTTCTTGTGCCGACTGAAGAAGTCGTTGAAATGCGCGCTGGTCAGCGTCGCAAATCTGAGCGCAAGTTCTTCCCGGGCTACGTCCTCGTTCAGATGATTATGAATGATGAATCATGGCACCTGGTTCGCAGTGTGCCGCGTGTCATGGGCTTCATTGGTGGCACTTCCGATCGTCCTGCTCCTATCACTGATAAAGAGGCAGACGCCATTCTTAACCGTCTCGAGAAAGCCAGCGAAGCACCTCGCCCACGAACTATGTACGAAGTGGGAGAAGTGGTTCGCGTCAACGAAGGTCCGTTTGCGGACTTCAACGGCACGGTTGAAGAAGTGGATTACGATAAGAGCCGCGTAAAAGTCTCTGTGTCGATTTTTGGTCGTGCGACACCGGTTGAGCTTGAATTTGGTCAAGTGGAAAAGCTTGATTAAAAAAACACCTTTTTAAGGGTTGTCTGAGGCGCGAATTATGACTATAATTTCGCGCCTTTTTACTTCAAAGTGAAGTAGAGAGAATTGTTAATCACGGGGAGCTGATCGGCGATCAGCGTCTGAACCCAAATATTTAGGTATTATCATGGCTAAGAAAGTTGAAGCTTATATCAAGCTGCAAGTTGCTGCTGGTATGGCAAACCCAAGTCCACCAGTTGGTCCTGCACTAGGTCAACGTGGTGTTAACATCATGGAATTCTGTAAAGCGTTTAACGCGAAAACAGAATCAATGGAAAAAGGTCTTCCTGTTCCTGTTGTTATCACTGTATACAGCGATCGTTCTTTCACGTTCGTAACTAAGACTTCTCCAGCAGCAGTTCTTCTGAAGAAAGCAGCAGGTATCAAGTCTGGTTCAGGTCGTCCAAACACTGAAAAAGTGGGCACTGTAACTGACGCTCAAATCCAAGAAATTGCAGAAGCGAAAGCGGCTGACATGACTGGTGCTGACATCGAAGCGATGAAGCGTTCTATCGCAGGTACTGCTCGTTCAATGGGCCTAGTGGTAGAGGGTTAATATCATGGCAAAACTAACTAAGCGCATGCGCGTAATCCGCGAAAAAGTTGATGCAACTCGTGAATACGACATCAACGAAGCTGTTGCTCTACTGAAAGAACTGGCTACTGCTAAGTTTGTTGAGTCTGTAGACGTTGCTGTTAACCTAGGCATCGACGCTCGTAAATCTGACCAAAACGTACGTGGTGCAACTGTACTTCCACACGGTACTGGCCGTGACATCCGCGTTGCAGTATTTGCACAAGGTGCAAACGCTGAAGCCGCTAAAGCAGCTGGCGCAGATCTGGTTGGTATGGAAGATCTTGCTGAGCAAGTGAAAAAAGGCGTAATGGACTTTGACGTAGTGGTTGCTTCTCCAGATGCAATGCGCGTTGTAGGTCAACTAGGTACTATCCTAGGTCCTCGCGGTCTAATGCCAAACCCTAAAGTGGGTACTGTAACGCCTAACGTTGCTGAAGCGGTTAAGAACGCGAAAGCAGGTCAGGTTCGTTACCGTAACGACAAAAACGGCATCATCCACTCTACTATCGGTAAAGCTGACTTCTCTGCAGAGCAGATCAAAGAGAACCTAGAAGCACTTCTAGTGGCTCTGAAGAAAGCGAAGCCATCTTCAGCGAAAGGTACTTTCCTGAAGAAAGTAAGCATCTCTACCACTATGGGTGCTGGTGTTGCTGTTGATCAGGCTAGCCTGAGCACTCAAGCATAATCTATTTGCTTAGGCGCAAAAATTATGTATAATTTTGCGCCTAATATTTGTGGTTGGGGCTGAAGCTTGGTTCTTTAAGTAATTTTTTACTTGGTTGAATTAAGACCCAGTCTCCGTCCAAGACCGTAGGTGTCTAGCGAATGTTAGACTTAATTGTCCTACGTAGATGGTGCCCGAACTGACAGAAAGCTCTATGTAAATAGTTACCTTTCTTCTGGGAAAAGCACCTCAATAGCTCTCACTGTTGTGATAATAGTGAGTGGTGTAACAACAACCAGGAGTTAATCCAAGATGGCTTTAAATCTTCAAGACAAAAAAGCAATTGTTGCTGAAGTCAACGAAGCAGCCGCTGGTGCACTTTCTGCAGTTGTAGCTGATTCTCGTGGCGTTGAAGTTGGCGCAATGACTTCTCTACGTAAACAAGCTCGTGAAGCGGGCGTTTACATGAAAGTCGTGCGTAACACACTAGCACGTCGTGCGGTTGAAGGTACTCAGTACGAGTGTCTAACAGAGACTTTTACTGGTCCTTCTCTAATCGCGTTCTCTAACGAGCACCCAGGTGCTGCAGCGCGTCTTTTCAAAGACTTCGCTAAAGAGAACAAAAACTTCGAGATCAAAGCTGCTGCATTTGAAGGCGCGCTAACTGACGCTGAAGTACTAGCAACACTACCAACTTACGACGAAGCAATCGCACGTCTGATGATGTGTCTGAAAGAAGCTTCTGCTGGCAAGCTGGTACGTACTATCGCTGCTGTCCGCGATCAAAAAGAAGCTGCGTAATTCGCATTGCTTTTTACTGGTTGCTTAATAAACTTATTGTTGACTTAAAAGAGAATTGTTATGTCTATTACTAACGAGCAAATCCTAGACGCTATCGCAGAAATGTCTGTAACACAAGTTGTTGAACTGATCTCTGCAATGGAAGAAAAATTCGGTGTTACTGCTGCAGCTGCAGTTGTAGCAGGTGGCCCAGCAGCAGCAGCTGTTGAAGAGCAAACTGAATTCAACGTAATCCTAACTTCTGCTGGCGCAAACAAAGTATCTGTGATCAAAGCAGTACGTGGCGCAACTGGTCTAGGCCTGAAAGAAGCGAAAGCTCTAGTTGACGGCGCTCCAGCATCTGTTAAAGAAGCTGTATCTAAAGAAGAAGCAGAAGCACTGAAGAAAGAGCTTGAAGAAGCTGGTGCAGCTGTTGAAGTTAAGTAATTCCTACTTAATTTCTTAGCCTAACGGCTATTGGCTGGTGGTTTAATAACCACCGGCCTTTTTGCGCTGTAGGGTATAGGCGAATTTTCCCGCTGTTTAAGCGCCTGATATCCATGCAAAAAACATTTCATTCAATCGCAATGAAGTGTCACTACAGTAAACAGCCATTTAGTCACTGTCCCTTACCCCCCTTAAGTAACTAGGTGTGGGCGGACAGTTTGGGTCACTTATCAGCGAGCTGAGGAACCCCATGGTTTACTCTTATACCGAGAAAAAGCGCATCCGTAAGGACTTTGGTACTCGTCCACAAGTTTTGGACATTCCATACCTGCTATCGATCCAGCTCGATTCGTTCGACAAATTTATCGAACAGGATCCTGAGGGGCAATACGGTCTTGAGGCTGCTTTCCGTTCTGTATTCCCTATTCAGAGTTACAACGGTAATTCAGAGCTGCAATACGTTAGCTACCGTCTTGGTGAGCCAGTTTTTGATGTTAAAGAATGTCAAATTCGTGGCGTAACTTATTCAAAACCACTGCGCGTTAAATTGCGCCTGGTGATCTTCGATAAAGACGCACCAGCAGGTACTGTCAAAGACATTAAAGAACAAGAAGTCTACATGGGTGAAATCCCACTCATGACGGACAATGGTACCTTCGTAATCAACGGTACCGAGCGAGTTATCGTATCCCAGCTGCACCGAAGCCCAGGTGTGTTCTTCGACAGCGATAAGGGTAAGACTCACTCTTCAGGTAAAGTTCTCTACAACGCGCGCATCATTCCTTACCGTGGTTCATGGCTTGACTTTGAGTTCGATCCTAAGGACAACCTGTACGTGCGTATCGACCGCCGTCGTAAGTTGCCGTCAACGATCATTCTTCGTGCACTGGGCAAGACCACCGCAGAGATCTTGGACATGTTCTTCGAAAAAGTGAATTTCGAAGTGAAAGATCAGACGCTGATGATGGAACTGGTTCCAGAACGTCTACGTGGTGAAACGGCTTCTTTTGATATCGAAGCAAACGGCAACGTTTACATCGAAAAAGGTCGTCGTGTAACGGCTCGTCATATCCGCCAGCTAGAGAAAGATGGCGTTGATCACATCGAAGTACCTGTTGAGTACATCGTTGGCAAAGTTTCTTCAAAAGATTACATCAATGAAGCGACTGGCGAGATCATTGTTGCGGCGAACCAAGAAATCAGCCTAGAAGCGTTGGCTAACCTGTCGCAAGCAGGTCACAAGTCGTTGCAAGTTCTGTTTACCAACGATCTTGACCACGGTCCATTCATGTCAGAAACCCTACGTATTGACAGCACTGTTGATCGTATTTCTGCACTGGTAGAAATCTACCGCATGATGCGCCCTGGTGAGCCACCAACGAAAGAAGCGGCAGAAGCCCTATTTGAAAGCCTGTTCTTCTCTGAAGAGCGTTACGACCTGTCGACTGTTGGCCGCATGAAGTTCAACAGCTCTATTGGTCGTGAAGACGCGCAAGAGCAAGGCACTCTTGACGAAACTGATATCGTCGAGGTGATGAAAAAGCTTATCGCTATCCGCAACGGCATCGGTGAAGTGGACGATATCGACCACCTAGGTAACCGTCGTATCCGTAGCGTTGGCGAAATGGCCGAAAACCAATTCCGTGTTGGCCTTGTTCGTGTTGAGCGTGCAGTGAAAGAGCGTCTAAGCCTAGGCGACCTTGATGCGGTAATGCCACAAGACTTGATCAATGCCAAGCCAATCTCTGCGGCAGTGAAAGAGTTCTTCGGCTCTTCTCAGCTGTCTCAGTTTATGGACCAGAACAACCCACTATCAGAAGTCACGCACAAGCGTCGTATTTCTGCCTTGGGTCCTGGCGGTCTGACTCGTGAGCGTGCTGGCTTTGAAGTTCGAGACGTACACGTAACGCACTACGGCCGTCTATGTCCTATCGAAACGCCTGAAGGTCCGAACATCGGTCTTATCAACTCGCTGTCTGCGTTTGCTCGTTGTAACGAGTACGGTTTCCTTGAAACCCCATACCGCCGTGTTATCGATGGGATCGTGACAGACGAAGTGGATTACCTATCGGCTATCGAAGAAGGCCAATTCGTTATCGCTCAGGCGAACGCCGCGCTAACGGAAGAAGGTACTTTCGCCGATGAACTGATCACCGCTCGTCAGAAAGGTGAATCGGGTCTACACCCACGCGAACATGTTGACTACATGGACGTTGCGACTAACCAGGTGGTATCGATCGCGGCATCGCTGATCCCATTCCTGGAACACGACGATGCGAACCGTGCCTTGATGGGTGCGAACATGCAACGTCAGGCCGTACCAACACTGAAAGCAGACAAGCCTTTGGTTGGTACAGGTATTGAGCGTAACGTAGCAGTGGACTCTGGTGTAACCGCGGTGGCGAAACGCGGCGGTATTATCCAGTCTGTTGATGCTTCTCGTATCGTGGTTAAGGTTAACGAAGAAGAATTGATCCCTGGCGAAGCGGGTATCGATATCTACAACCTAACCAAATATACCCGTTCTAACCAAAACACCTGTATCAACCAGCGTCCATGTGTGATGCCGGGTGAGCCAGTACTGCGTGGTGATGTGCTTGCTGACGGTCCTTCGACCGATCTTGGTGAGCTTGCACTTGGTCAGAACATGCGTATCGCGTTCATGCCTTGGAACGGTTACAACTTCGAAGACTCGATCTTAGTCTCCGAGCGCGTTGTTCAAGAAGACCGTTTCACGACTATCCACATTCAAGAACTGACTTGTGTGGCGCGTGATACTAAGCTGGGTTCTGAAGAGATCACAGCGGATATTCCAAACGTCGGTGAATCGGCTCTGTCTAAACTGGACGAGTCAGGTATCGTTTATATCGGTGCAGAAGTGAAGGGTGGTGACATCCTTGTGGGTAAAGTGACGCCGAAAGGTGAAACTCAGCTCACTCCTGAAGAGAAGCTGCTACGCGCTATCTTCGGTGAAAAAGCGTCTGACGTTAAAGATACTTCACTGCGTGTACCAAACTCAGTTTCAGGTACCATCATTGATGTTCAAGTCTTCACTCGCGATGGCGTAGAGAAAGATAAGCGTGCGCTTGAAATTGAACACATGCAGTTGAAAGAAGCGAAGAAAGACCTAACAGAAGAGTTCCAAATTCTGGAAGGCGGTCTTCTAAACCGTGTGAAAGCCGTGCTTCTTTCTGGCGGTTACTCTGAAGCGAAACTTGACGGTACTGAACGTAAGAAATGGCTAGAGCTGACTCTGGAAGATGACGCACTGCAAACTCAGCTTGAGCAACTTGCAGAGCAGTACGATGAGCTGAAAGCAGACTTCGATAAGAAGTTTGAAACCAAGCGTCGTAAGATCACTCAAGGTGATGACCTAGCGCCTGGCGTACTGAAGATCGTGAAAGTTTACCTCGCGGTGAAACGTCGTATCCAGCCTGGTGATAAGATGGCGGGTCGTCACGGTAACAAGGGTGTAATCTCGAAGATCAACCCTGTTGAAGACATGCCATACGATGAAAACGGTCAGCCAGTTGATATCGTACTGAACCCACTGGGTGTACCTTCGCGTATGAACATCGGTCAGATCCTAGAAGTTCACTTAGGTCTGGCTGCGAAAGGTATCGGCGACAAGATCAACCAGATGGTTAAAGAGCAGCAAGAACTGGCGAAATTCCGCGAATTCCTGCAAAAAGTTTACGACCTAGGCGAAACTCGCCAGAAAGTAGACATTGCTTCTCTGTCTGATGATGAAGTTCGTACTCTGGTTCACAACCTACGTGGCGGTCTACCGATCGCGACTCCGGTCTTTGATGGTGCGTCTGAGAAGTCAATTAAAGAGCTTCTAAAACTGGCGGATCTACCTGAGTCTGGTCAGCTTACACTGTTTGATGGCCGTACCGGTGATGCATTTGAGCGTCCGGTTACTGTCGGCTACATGTACATGCTGAAACTTAACCACTTGGTTGATGACAAGATGCACGCTCGTTCAACGGGTTCGTACAGCCTAGTCACTCAGCAGCCACTGGGTGGTAAAGCTCAGTTCGGTGGTCAGCGTTTCGGTGAGATGGAAGTATGGGCACTGGAAGCATACGGTGCGGCTTACACGCTACAAGAAATGCTAACCGTTAAGTCGGACGACGTGAACGGCCGTACTAAGATGTATAAGAACATCGTAGATGGTAACCACGCGATGGAACCTGGCATGCCAGAATCGTTCAACGTACTGTTGAAAGAGATCCGCTCGCTGGGTATCAACATCGAGCTAGAAGACGAAGAGTAATCCTTCCGGGTTATTTGGTAGAAAGTAGTCTGTCGAGAGGCAGGCTACTTTTAACTCCTTACAGGAGCTGATTGTGAAAGACTTATTAAACTTTCTGAAAGCACAGCATAAGACCGAAGAATTTGATGCAATCAAAATCGGTCTGTCTTCACCAGACATGATTCGTTCATGGTCTTTTGGTGAAGTGAAAAAACCTGAAACGATCAACTATCGTACGTTCAAACCTGAGCGCGATGGTCTGTTCTGTGCGCGTATCTTTGGCCCGGTAAAAGACTACGAGTGTCTTTGTGGCAAATATAAGCGTCTCAAGCACCGTGGCGTGATCTGTGAGAAGTGTGGCGTTGAAGTTACGCAAACTAAAGTTCGTCGTGACCGTATGGGCCACATCGAGCTAGCTTCTCCAGTGGCTCACATCTGGTTCCTGAAATCACTACCGTCTCGTATCGGTCTGCTGATGGATATCCCACTACGTGATATCGAACGCGTTCTGTACTTCGAAATGTACGTAGTGACTGAACCGGGCATGACGGATCTTGAAAAAGGTCAAATGCTGACGGAAGAAGAGTATCTGGATCGCCTAGAAGAGTGGGGCGACGAGTTCACGGCTAAGATGGGTGCGGAAGCGATCAAGGACCTACTAGGTTCGATGGATCTGCACGCCGAAGCTGAGCAGATGCGCGAAGAGCTCGATACCACTAACTCTGAAACTAAGCGTAAGAAGCTAACTAAGCGCCTGAAGCTAGTAGAAGCGTTCGTGCAATCTGGCAACAACCCAGAGTGGATGATCCTCACCGTTCTTCCAGTTCTGCCGCCGGATCTTCGTCCTCTAGTACCGCTAGATGGCGGCCGTTTTGCCACGTCTGATCTGAACGATCTATACCGTCGTGTGATCAACCGTAACAACCGTTTGAAGCGTCTTCTAGAGCTCGCTGCTCCGGACATCATCGTACGTAACGAAAAACGTATGCTGCAAGAGTCTGTTGATGCGCTACTAGACAACGGTCGTCGCGGTCGCGCGATCACAGGTTCGAACAAGCGTCCTCTGAAATCTCTTGCTGATATGATCAAGGGTAAACAGGGTCGTTTCCGTCAGAACCTACTAGGTAAACGTGTAGACTACTCTGGCCGTTCTGTAATCACAGTAGGTCCATACCTGCGTCTGCATCAGTGTGGTCTTCCTAAGAAGATGGCACTTGAGCTATTCAAACCATTCATCTACAGCAAGCTTGAGACTCGTGGCCTAGCGACGACAATCAAAGCAGCGAAGAAGATGGTTGAGCGTGAAGAAGCGGTGGTTTGGGATATCCTAGACGAAGTGATCCGTGAACACCCAGTGCTACTTAACCGTGCACCAACACTTCACCGTCTTGGTATCCAAGCGTTCGAACCAGTGCTGATCGAAGGTAAAGCGATTCAGCTACACCCACTTGTGTGTGCGGCGTACAACGCGGACTTCGACGGTGACCAAATGGCGGTTCACGTACCTCTAACGCTAGAGGCACAGCTTGAAGCTCGTACTCTGATGATGTCGACAAACAACATTCTGTCGCCAGCGTCAGGCGACCCTATCATCGTACCTTCTCAGGACGTGGTATTGGGTCTGTACTACATGACTCGTGAAATGATCAACGCGAAAGGCGAAGGCATGTACCTAGCCGGTCCTGCTGAAGCGGAAAAAGCATACCGCACTAAGACAGCGGCACTGCATGCGCGCGTTAAAGTTCGTATCACAGAGACTGTGGTAGACGAAGATGGTCACAGCACAACAGAAACCAAGATGGTGGATACCACTATCGGCCGTGCCATGTTGTGGCAAATCGTACCGAAAGGCCTACCGTTCAGCATCGTTAACCAAAAGCTAGGTAAGAAGCAGATTTCTAACCTACTTAACGAGGCATACCGTAAGCTCGGTCTGAAAGACACAGTAATCTTCGCTGACCAAATCATGTACACCGGTTTTGCTTACGCAGCACTGTCTGGCGTATCAGTTGGTATCGACGATATGGTTGTGCCACCTGCTAAGTACACTGAAATCGCAGAAGCGGAAGAAGAAGTACGCGAAATCCAAGAACAGTACCAATCTGGTCTGGTAACGGCAGGCGAACGCTACAACAAAGTGATCGATATTTGGGCATCGACCAACGATCGCGTTGCGAAAGCGATGATGGAGAACCTTTCTTCTGAAACGGTCATCAACCGTGATGGTGAAGAAGAGCAACAAGAGTCATTCAACAGCATCTACATGATGGCGGACTCGGGCGCTCGTGGTTCTGCAGCTCAGATTCGTCAGCTAGCGGGTATGCGTGGTCTGATGGCGCGTCCAGATGGTTCAATCATCGAAACGCCAATCACGGCAAACTTTAAAGAAGGTCTGAACGTACTTCAGTACTTTATCTCAACGCACGGTGCTCGTAAGGGTCTGGCGGATACGGCACTGAAAACAGCGAACTCGGGTTACCTAACTCGTCGTCTCGTTGACGTTGCACAAGACGTGGTGGTTTACGAACACGACTGTGGCACCCCAGAAGGCATTGAAATGATGCCGCACATCGAGGGTGGTGACGTTAAAGTTGCGCTAACTGAACTTGCTCTTGGCCGTGTGGTGGCAGAAGACATCGTTAAGCCAGGCACAGAAGAAGTTCTGATCCCACGCAATACGCTGTTGGATGAGAAATGGTGCCAGATCATCAACGAAAACTCAGTTGATAAGATCAAAGTACGTTCAGTGGTAACCTGTGATTCAGACTACGGTTGTTGTGCACTGTGTTACGGCCGTGACCTAGCGCGTGGTCACCTAGTGAACCAAGGCGAAGCCGTCGGCGTTATCGCCGCTCAGTCTATCGGTGAACCGGGTACACAGCTAACGATGCGTACGTTCCACATCGGTGGTGCGGCATCGACAGCGGCAGCGGAAAACAGCATCCAAGTGAAGAACAACGGCTCTGTGAAGCTGAACAATGCGAAGTTCGTTGTGAACAAAGCGGGCAAACTGGTTATCACTTCGCGTGCATCTGAACTGACCATTATGGATGAGTTCGGCCGTACCAAAGAGAAACACAAACTGCCTTACGGTTCGACACTGAACAAAGCGGATGGCGATGCAGTAACGGCTGGTGAAACGGTCGCGAACTGGGAAGCGCACACCATGCCAATCATCACTGAAGTGGCAGGTCGTGTTCAATTCGTTGACATGATTGATGGTGTGACTGTTTCACGTCAAACCGATGATCTGACTGGTCTATCTTCAAGCGAAGTGACCGATGCGGCGGCTCGTCCAGCGGCAGGTAAAGATATGCGTCCAGCGATCAAACTTGTCGACGAGAAAGGCAAAGATGTGGTGATCCCGGGTACCGATATGCCGGCGCAGTACTTCCTGCCTGGTAAAGCGATCGTCAACATTGAAGATGGCACCGAAGTGGGTATCGGTGACACGCTCGCTCGTATTCCTCAGAAATCGGGCGGTAACAAGGACATCACCGGTGGTCTACCGCGCGTTGCTGACTTGTTCGAAGCGCGTCGACCAAAAGAGCCAGCAATTCTTGCTGAACACACAGGTACAGTAAGCTACGGTAAAGAAACCAAAGGTAAGCGTCGCTTGATCATTACTCGTGAGGGTGGTGATACGTATGAAGAGATGATTCCTAAGCACCGTCAGCTGAACGTATTTGAAGGTGAGCGTGTGGAACGTGGCGATGTTATCGCTGATGGTCCAGAAGCGCCACACGATATCCTGCGTCTACGTGGCATCCACGCTGTGACGCAGTACATCGCCAATGAAGTTCAGGAAGTTTACCGTTTGCAAGGCGTTAAGATTAACGACAAGCACATCGAAACCATCGTTCGTCAGATGCTTCGTAAGTGTACTATTACTCATGCTGGTGACTCTGAGTTCCTACCAGGTGAGACAGTAGAATACGCGCAAGTGAAGATTGCTAACCGCAATCTAGAAGCGGAAGGCAAAGAGCAAGCGCGTTTCGAGCGTGAGCTGCTAGGTATTACCAAAGCATCTCTTGCTACTGAGTCGTTTATCTCAGCGGCATCGTTCCAAGAAACCACTCGCGTACTAACAGAAGCGGCAGTTTCTGGTAAGCGTGATGATCTGCGTGGTCTGAAAGAGAACGTAATCGTTGGCCGTCTGATCCCGGCTGGTACTGGTTTTGCGTACCACCAAGAGCGCCAAGCGAAACGTGCGCAAGCGCAGGAAGGTCCATCGGCTGCACAAGCAACTGATAACCTTGCAGCACTGCTAAACGCAGGCTTCTCTTCAGACGATTAATCGTTGAGAAATCAAAAAGGCACCTTCGGGTGCCTTTTTTGTTGCTGCTTTTACCGTTCAATCAATCGTTTTTTCGTTGGCTGTACTTCAAGCCCCAGGCGGGACTGAGAGGCTGTCAGCGATGAGCTGGATCAGTTGATCTTCAACTTCAAAACGCATTTCCAGTATTTCACCCAAGCGAGAGAGATCTTTGTCAAATCGGTCTAGCGTATCTTCTTCGTCGACACTGGCGTATTGATCAGTAAAGTTGAGCAGTGGATCGGTGGTCAGCACGATGCGAGCATAAGTGTCATGGATCTCTTCTGTAATTTCAAAGCCGGTGGCACGCCACTTGTTCATCACCATATCGTAGACTTTAAAATGACCTTCAGAGATGTAATCCACCAGTTCTTGGCAGAAATGCTGCAGTTCGTCGGGAGTTGGGAGTTCGAGTACATTCGTTTTGCTGGTACAAGGCTGCAAAGCCGCAAGCTTGCAATACTCCACAATCAGCGATTGTCTGGTCTCTAACCAGTGATCAATCACTTCACTGGAGCCGCCCCATTGTTCTTGCGTTTGTTTGAATTTTTTTAGCATGACCATGCCCTCATGATCTGATCACCGAACCTGTGATTTTTTCCTTTGCCTAGTAAAGCCACAGTCTTCATAGCAATCTCGAAGATGCAACTTATTGTCCTTACTAGAATTTATATCCAGATGTCAATGTGATAACAAACTCTGGTATGAATTTAGATTGCCAGTAAAATGAACGAACTGCAAGCAGTGAGGATCGAGAATGTTATCTGACATCGACAATAAACAGAACCGGGTATGCTACTGGTGTGTAGTATCGGGCAGCGAAGTTTGGCTAGTAGATGGGGCTCTACCTTTTGGCTTAGCCAGCCAGTTTGCGCTCGACAGTGATAAGGCAATAAAAGTAGGGACGTATCAAGGGCATGACGTCATGTGGCTCAATGAAGCAGAGCTCGAACTGAGTTTGCCGATGATCTCATTGCGTGAATGCCTTCACTTCGATGAAGCCTTGTTTCTGCTGATGAGTAAAGCCATGCAATACGGCCACATGACGCAAAGTCTCCGCTTTTGTCCGCAGTGTGGCGGGCGTACCCATCTCAATCACAATCAGTTAGCGATGCAATGTGCCGATTGTCGTACTTTGCACTATCCACGCATTTTTCCCTGCATTATTGTCGCGGTGCGCAAGCAACAGGAGATTCTGCTGGCACAACATCCAAGACATCGTAATGGTATGTACACTGTGATTGCTGGTTTCCTTGAAGTGGGTGAAACCTTAGAGCAGTGTGTGGCACGAGAAGTGAAAGAAGAGACCGGGATTGATGTGACTAATATCCGTTACTTTGGTAGCCAGCCCTGGGCATTTCCTTCAAGTATGATGATGGCTTTTCTCGCTGATTATGCTGGTGGTGAGATAAAGCCGGACTACTCCGAGCTCAGTGATGCCCAGTGGTTTGGACTAGACACTATGCCTGAAGTCGCGCCTGTTGGCACGATTGCCAGAGCCTTAATCGAACAAACACTGCTCGATATAGCCGCTGACATCTGATGGCCGAAAACTCCAATCGGTGTGAAGGGTATTACGCCAACGTTAGCTTGGTTTTTTTCTGCGAGTATGCCGATGCGGTGCAAAAATCGCCTAATCAAAGACGATCAAGTGGCGGCCTATTTGCCATTTCTGGCAAGGATGTAAGAATTTAATTTATTGAAATTAAATAAAAAAAACCCTCCGAGAGGGAGGGGGTAAGTAAGATGTCGTTATGAGATGCCAAGCACTGAGTGCTCGGTTTATAATTGTAGTTTTCGCTAGCGAACAAATTTTTAACACTGTTACTGGTTGGGTGCAAACTAAGCATTGATTTAAACGTTAATAACTTGATCTAGGACGCAAAGCATGCCGCTTTTTCTCTCAAATCAGTGATAGAATGTCGCCCTTATAAGAAAGCCTAACAACTGGAAAGACGGAATGACTGAATTAAAAAATGACCGCTATCTACGTGCTTTGCTCAAGCAGCCAGTGGATTGCACCCCAGTATGGATGATGCGTCAGGCTGGTCGCTATTTACCTGAGTATCGCGCGACTCGTGCTCAAGCTGGCGATTTTATGTCTTTATGCCGCAACGCTGAGTTGGCCTCAGAAGTGACACTCCAGCCGCTGCGCCGTTTTCCTCTTGATGCGGCCATTCTTTTCTCGGACATTTTGACCATTCCAGATGCCATGGGGCTGGGTTTACGTTTCTCGGCGGGCGAAGGCCCGGTATTCGATAAACCGATCACCTGCAAAGCGGACGTGGATAAGATAGGTCTGCCTGATCCAGAAGGTGAACTGCAATATGTCATGAACGCCGTGCGTCAAATCCGCAAAGATCTGCAAGGCGAAGTGCCGTTGATCGGTTTCTCAGGCAGCCCGTGGACACTGGCAACCTACATGGTTGAAGGGGGCAGCTCGAAAGCCTTCACTAAGATCAAAAAGATGATGTACGCCGAGCCGCAAACGCTGCACCTGCTGCTCGATAAACTCGCCGATAGCGTTATCGAATACCTCAATGCACAGATCAAAGCTGGCGCTCAATCGGTGATGGTGTTTGACACTTGGGGTGGTGTGTTGACTCCGCGTGACTACAACCTGTTCTCGCTGCAGTACATGCATAAAATCGTTGATGGGCTGATACGTGAAAATGACGGTCGCCGAGTGCCGGTCACCCTGTTTACTAAGAACGGCGGCATGTGGTTGGAGCAAATAGCCGCAACAGGTTGTGACGCTGTGGGTCTTGACTGGACCATCAACATTGCCGATGCCAAAGCGCGCGTGGGGGATAAAGTGGCCTTGCAAGGTAACATGGACCCATCCATGTTGTATGCGCCACATGATCGTATCCGTGAAGAAGTGGCGACCATTCTTGAAGGATTTGGCCAAGGTGGAACTGGGCATGTATTTAACTTAGGGCACGGCATTCATCTCGATGTGCCGCCAGAAAACGCAGGCGTGTTTGTTGACGCCGTGCATGAGCTCTCCAAGCCTTACCATCAATAACGTGATGATGTGAAAAAACCAGCCTCGGCTGGTTTTTTTATGCTCAGTGATTGGGCTTGCAAGGGTTTTGGGTTTGCCATGAGCCTAAAGCTCTTTAACCAGACGTTTGTATCACAGCAGCTGGTGTACGCGTTGGCGGATATAGGCCACGGTTTGCTCTTCAAACCAAGGGTTATTGCGCAGCCACAAGGTGTTTCTTGGTGACGGATGCGGTAGCGGCAGATAGGTGGGCAGCCAGTCTTGCCAGCGTTGAACCGTTTCTGTCAGCGTTTTGGGTTTGTCCGCTAAATAGTAGTTTTGCGCGTACTGGCCAATCAGTAGCGTCAGTTCAATATTGGGTAAGTGCTTGAGCAGCGCCTCATGCCATAGAGGCGCGCATTCTTTCCGTGGCGGAAGATCGCCCGATAGCCCGCGACCGGGATAGCAAAACCCCATTGGTATAATGGCCACCTGTTTGGGATCATAAAAAGTGGTTTTGTCGAGGTCGAGCCACTCTCTTAAACGATTGCCGCTGGCATCGTTCCAAGGTATGGAGGTTTGATGCACTTTGGTCCCGGGCGCCTGTCCGATGATCAAAATCTTCGCCTCTGAGTGAGCTTGTACGACCGGGTTCGCGCCCAAAGACAGCTCATTTGCACAAATCTGACAGGCTCGGATCTGCCTTAATAAAGTATCGAGAGCCAAAACTTAATAGCCCTTGGCGAAGCTGACTTGGTAGTTGAGTGGGTAGCCTTCAATCCAGCGTTGGTAATTCTCGGAAAAAATCTCTACCACTTGCTCTGCAAAACTCAAGGCTGCAATGTGTGGTGTGATGGTGATTTGTTTTAACCCCCAAAATGGATGATCGCTTGGCAGCGGTTCTTGCTCAAACACATCCAAAAAGGCGTGCTCAATCCAACGGTTCTTGAGTGCCAGCAGCAGTGCCGCATTATCCAATACATCACCACGGCCAACGTTAAACAGCAAGACTTGGCGGCAGTGGCTCAAACTGGCTTGGTTGAGTAACTGTTTTGTCTGCTCGGTGCTAGGCAGCGTGTTGACGACCATGTCTGCTTGCGTTAATGCTGCGGCCAATTCATTGATGTGATAGGTCTGATGAAAATGGCTGCCCGTCGGTGGAATGCCGGTGCGGTTTATGCCCATGGTGTGCAGCCTCATCGCAGAGCAGACGTGTGCAAGATGGTTACCAATGCTGCCTGTGCCCAAAATGACCACCCGTTTGCCTTGCAAAGAGGTGTAGAGGTGCGGTTGCCACTGGCGTTGCTGCTGCTGTTGCGCGTAGAGCGGCAAGTGGCGCCAGTGAGCAATGCTATAACCCAGCACATATTCCGCGATCAGCGGACCAAAAATGCCACGCACATTGGTAAGCGTGTAGTCACGACGCAGGCCGGATGGCATCAGTGCGTTGACCCCAGCATAGGTGGATTGCAGCCATTGTAATTTGGGGAACTGATCGAGCTTATCGGCGACTTTCGGCGGGGCGGCTAACACGATATCCGCCTCGGCAGGGTCTTGGGTGATCGTCAGTTCAGGGAGGGAGTGGCTCAAGAGCAGGTCGTGATAGCTCTGGTTCTCTTCAGTGAGGATGAAAATCTTGTGCTCTGAATGATGCATAACTTTTTTCCCGTTGGCGAATCAAGTACACTTCCGCTGTCTTTTTCCGCAATGATTGAGTGACTATGCTACAAAATCCACTTCAGGTTCGTTTAGAAAAACTGGAACCTTGGCAACAAATCACCTTTATGGTGTGTTTGTGTGAACGAATGTACCCCAACTACGCCATGTTTTGTGACAACACTGGTTTTGCTGAGCCCCGCAACTATCGCAACATTTTAGATAGTGTATGGGAAATTCTCACGGTGAAAAATGCCAAAGTGAATTTTGAGCGTCAACTTGAGAAGTTGGAAGAGTTGTTCCCTAGCGCTGAAGAGTTTGATCTTTATGTTGTTTATCCGGCGATGGATGCGTGTCAGGCATTATCCACTTTGTTGCATGGTTTGTTGGATCGCGACTATCTGTTCGATTCGATGATCAAAATTAGCCAGCAGTCGGTGCAAACCGTGGCGGATTTAGAGCAAGCGCAAGGCAGTGAGCCGATCACCAATGACAATCAGAAAGCCAATGAAGCAGTTTGTGCCGAGTGGGATGTGCAGTGGGCGATTTTCCGTCCGTTGCGTGAAGCACAAGAGCGCGATATCGATCTGATCAAAGATTTACGCCAAGAGCTCAGAGACGAGCCTGTGAGCAACATCGGCATCGAACTGTAAGCGGAAAAGTAAAAAAGGCTCCATCGGAGCCTTTTTGCTGTCTGCTTAACGCGATTTGATTTTTTCGAGGTTGATCTCTTCGTCTTCATCATCGCGGCTTTCAATCATGCCGTGTTTGGTTTTCCAGCGCTCCCAGCGCTGATACGCCAACTGCTGCATGTCGCTGCTTTTGTCCGCTTCGTCGATGATCTCCTCACCAAGTAAGTACTCGAAAATATCTTCCAGTGTCACTAGGCCTTGCACCGTACCGTATTCATCCACCACGATGGCCAGTTGCAGACGTTTTGCCATCATTTGGTCAAACACTTTCGGCAGTGGCATATTGTTGAGAATCACGTGAATGGGTCGCATCACCGCGCCCAACTGCTTCTCACCATGCCCTGCTTGTTGCAGTTTAAACAGCTCCAAACGGTGCACAAAACCGATGATGTTGTCTTTCTGCTCGCTGTATACCAGCGGGCGAGAGAAGGGGGTCTCTCTATGTTCGGCAAGAAACTCATTAATCGTGGTGGTCGCTTCGACACGAAATACCACCGGGCGAGGTGTCATCACCTGCGTCACGGCCACGTTCTGAATGCCTAGTAAGTTACTGAGGATCTTCGACTCACCTTCCGCAAACTCGCCACTTTCACGCGCGAGGATCGCCATAGCCGACAGCTCATCACGCATTTTTGGCATCTCGTGATTGCGCGCCAACCTTTTAGTGATCTGTTCAGAGAACCACACAAATGGCGTGAGTGCCCACACCATCCAGCGCAGTGTGGCCGCCGCGCTCGGGGCGAGCTGTCGCCAGTAAGTCGCACCGATAGTTTTGGGCACGATTTCCGACAGCACCAAAATACCCAACGTCAGCACGCCGGAAAACACGCCAAGCCACTCACTGCCAAACACCACGGCGGCCTGTGCGCCTGCGGTTGCCGCGCCGATGGTATGCGCGATGGTATTGAGGGTGAGGATCGAGGCCAGCGGACGGTCGATATCCGCTTTAAGCTTAGCCAATTGCTCTGCAGCAGGGTGCGCCTGCTGTTTCAACTGTGCGATATAGCTCGGGCTGATACTCAGTAACACCGCCTCCAATACTGAACAGATAAAGGAAATACCGATAGCGATAGAGATGTAGATAGTAAGCAGTAGCATGATTGCCCTTGATAGAAAAACAGAGTGTTGTGACACGAGGGAGAGTATACGTCAAGATCCCTATTCACCCCTTATAAATAGGTGCTTCCCAGAGGAAAACCAAGGGAATTCTGCTATCAATCCGTAACAATTTGTGAGTTATTACTCAGAATGTGGCTAAAAGTAATTCACTAGAGCGAAAGAAACGCGACAAACCTTTGCCAGATGGGGCCTTTATGCTTTAGAGTGAGACCAATTCGATAACCTATGAGAAGGGAAACCTAATGAACAAGACCCAATTAATCGACTTTATCGCAGAGAAAGCAGATCTATCTAAAGCACAAGCAAAAGCTGCTCTTGAAGCTACTCTGGCAGGCGTAGAAGGCGCTCTGAAAGAGGGTGACCAGGTTCAACTAATTGGTTTTGGTACATTCAAAGTGAACCACCGTGCTGCGCGCACTGGCCGTAACCCAAAAACGGGTGCTGAGATCCAAATCGCAGCAGCAAACGTGCCAGCGTTCGTTGCAGGCAAAGCACTGAAAGAATCAGTAAACTAATTCAGTGAGGCGCCGAGGAACCCTCTTCGGTGCCATTCTTTAACATAAGATGAAAAAATTACTCCTTACTTGTGCCGCTTGCGTTCTGCTGGCTGGCTGTTCTTCTTCCTCCCGAACTACCCTTGAGCAGTTTACCGAATTCACCGGTGGACAGATGATGGGCGACGCGACCAGTTTTTATTGGGTGACCGAAAAACTTTCCGGGCCACAAAAAGCGTCCGATTTTGTCTTAGTGGGTGAATATGGCTGGTATCAAAGTGAGTATCGCTGGGATGAAGGTATGCTCAGAGAGTTGATTCGACAAGGTGAACAGCGGGATAGCAAGCTGGGCTTGGTGCCTTATCGAATCCACGTTCGTTTCAACGTTGATGGCGAAGCGGTGTACCAACAATTTCGCCTCAACAGCAAGGTGCTGCCGATTCAAGCGGATCAACTGCAACGTTATCAGTCGGAAGCCGATGTGCTGGTGAAAAAAAGCAAGCAGCAGTCGCGTGATGGTTTGGAATTGATCCAAGGTTACTGGGATGGCGAAACCTTTGAAACCTGTACGGGTGAAGAGTTTTCTACGCTTGAGTTTAACCAAACGTTGCCTGGGTTTGTGATTAGCCGTTTGGCGAGCGTCGATAGCTATGTTGCCTTCCTCGGGAAAAAATCGTCCAAGCGTTTGGAAGTCGACACGTTACTGTTGTTAGATGAAGACGACCGAGATTGTGTCACCCGCCCCGTGCTGATTGAAGACGAACAAAAATAAAAAAAGGCGCTGATTCAGCGCCTTTTGTCTATTTGTCTAGCTCATCGGTTACTGCTGTTCGCGAGCAATCGCACGATAACCGATATCGTTGCGATGGAACATGCCATCCCAGCTGATCTGTTTGGCCAGTGCATAAGCGCGTTGCTGCGCTTCAAAGACACTGTGACCTAAGGCAGTGGCACACAATACGCGGCCACCATTGGTCACCACATGGCCCTCTTTGTCGGTGGTGCCGGCGTGGAACACTTTCTGCCCTTCGACTTCGTCTGTCGGTAGGCCTGAAATGACATCGCCTTTGGCATAATCGCCCGGGTAACCGCCCGCAGCGAGGACGATACCGATAGAAGCGCGCGGGTCCCATTTTGATTCAACTTGGTCGAGTTTCTGCTCGATCGCGGCCAGACAAAGTTCAACCAGATCCGATTGCATGCGCATCATGATTGGCTGCGTTTCTGGATCACCAAAACGGCAGTTGTACTCGATCACCTTGGGTGTGCCATCTTTGTCGATCATCAAACCCGCATAGAGGAAGCCGGTGTATGGGTTGCCTTCCGCGGCCATACCACGCACGGTTGGATAGATCACTTCCTGCATAACCCGGTCATGAATCTCTGGTGTGACCACTGGCGCTGGCGAGTACGCGCCCATACCGCCAGTGTTTGGACCTGTGTCTTGATCGCCGACGCGTTTGTGGTCTTGGCTGGTGGCCATTGGCAGGACGTTTTCGCCATCCACCATGACGATAAAGCTGGCTTCTTCGCCATCAAGGAACTCTTCGATCACCACGCGGCTGCCCGCTTCACCAAAAGCGTTGCCTGCCAGCATGTCTTGAATCGCGTCTTCGGCTTCTTGCAGGCTCATGGCGACAATCACCCCTTTGCCTGCGGCAAGGCCATCGGCTTTCACGACGATTGGTGCGCCTTGTTCACGGACGTAAGCCAGCGCGGGTTCGATTTCCGTAAAGTTGGCGTAGGCAGCGGTAGGGATTTGATGGCGTGCCAAGAAATCCTTGGTAAAGGCTTTTGAACCTTCAAGCTGCGCCGCGGCTTGCGTTGGGCCAAAAATAGGCAGACTTGCTTCACGAAACGCATCAACCACCCCCAGTACCAGTGGTACTTCAGGACCCACGATGGTGAGTTCAATCGCTTTCTCTTGAGCAAACGCGACTAAGCCTTCGATGTCTTCGACAGCGATATTGACGTTTTCTAACTTAGGCTCCAGTGCTGTTCCCGCATTTCCCGGTGCAACAAACACCGTGGTGACATTGGGATTTTGTGCCACTTTCCAGCCCAGCGCATGTTCACGACCACCTGAGCCAATAATCAATACATTCATCTCATCATCCTCAAATCTTGCGAAAAGAGGTGCCTTGGTGGGCACCTCTGATAGAAATTAGTGGCGGAAGTGGCGCATACCCGTGAAGATCATCGCCATGCCGTGTTCGTCAGCGGCAGCAATCACTTCCTCATCACGCATCGAACCACCAGGCTGAATCACACACTTGATGCCAGCTTCGGCCGCGGCATCAATGCCATCGCGGAAGGGGAAGAAAGCGTCTGATGCCATGACGCTGCCAGCCACTTCAAGGCCTTCGTCTGCCGCTTTGATACCGGCAATTTTCGCTGAATACACGCGGCTCATTTGGCCAGCGCCCACACCGATGGTCATGTCACCTTTGGCGTAGACAATCGCGTTTGATTTTACGTACTTGGCGACTTTCCAGCAGAACAGGGCATCTTTCAGCTCTTCTTCTGTGGGTTGGCGTTTTGACACCACTTTAACGTCATCTAGGCTGACCATGCCTTGGTCACGGTCTTGTACCAGCAGGCCGCCGTTAACGCGTTTCACATCAAAGCCCGTGGTCTTGCTTGACCATTCGCCGCACTCAAGCAGACGAACGTTTTTCTTCGCAGCCACCACTTCGATTGCTTGTGCAGAAACGGAAGGAGCAATGATCACTTCAACGAATTGGCGCTCAACGATAGCGCTCGCCGTTTCTGTATCGAGCTCTTGGTTGAAGGCGATGATGCCGCCGAATGCGGAGGTTGGGTCAGTTTGGTAAGCGCGGTTGTACGCTTCAAGGATGTCTTTACCGAGTGCGACGCCGCATGGGTTAGCGTGTTTGACGATCACACAAGCAGGCTCGCTAAACTCTTTCACACACTCAAGGGCCGCGTCGGTGTCGGCGATGTTGTTGTAAGACAGTGCTTTGCCCTGGATTTGGCGAGCCGTCGCCACAGACGCTTCTTCTGGGTTGGCTTCCACGTAAAACGCCGCTGCTTGGTGGCTGTTTTCGCCGTAGCGCATGTCTTGTTTCTTGATGAACTGTTGGTTGAAGGTGCGAGGGAATTTGCTCTCTTCATCGCCTTCCTTGTTCTCTCCGTAAGAAGCAACCATAGTGCCGAAGTAGTTGGCGATCATGCCATCGTAAGCGGCTGTGTGCTCAAAGGCTGCAATCGCGAGGTCGAAGCGGGTTTCGAGCGTCAGAGAGTTGTCGTTGGCGTCCATCTCGGCAATCACGCGATCGTAATCGTGCGCGTTGACCACGATGGTCACATCTTTGTGGTTTTTCGCCGCCGAACGAACCATGGTTGGTCCGCCAATGTCGATATTCTCTACTGCGTCAGCCAGTGTACAGCCTTCTTTCGCGACCGTTTGTGCAAAGGGGTAGAGGTTAACCACGACGATGTCGATTGGCTTGATGCCGTGTTTCGCCATGACGTCATCGTCTTGACCGCGGCGACCAAGGACACCACCGTGAACTTTTGGGTGAAGGGTTTTAACACGACCATCCATCATCTCTGGAAAACCGGTGTAGTCAGAGACTTCGGTGACAGCGATGCCTTTTTCTGCCAGTAAGCGAGCGGTGCCACCGGTCGACAGAATATCAACACCACGTTGTGCCAGTGCTTGTGCAAACTCAACAATACCGGTTTTGTCTGATACGCTAATCAGAGCGCGGCGAATAGGACGAGCGTTGTTCATGCTTCCATTTCCTCAAATTCACGGAGTTAAACTAAAGATATTTGCCAAAAATGAACTTGTTCTTATCGCCAGAGCGAAAAACTCTGCAGATAAAAGATTGGCCAGTTTTGGTAAAGACCTTTGCTGCTGTTTTCATCGAGAAAACAGTCTCCCTCATTTGGTGGCGCGTATTCTAACCAATTTATTACAAAAAAGCTCGCGCAATCGTTTGGCATCTCAAAAATAATTGCAAAAAGCGCCTGCTTAGACGACAAAAGTAACGAGTGAGTTAATAAGGAGAGTTATGTTTCAAATCGGTGAGTTGGCAAAACGGTGCGGCGTGAGTACGGATACGCTGCGTTTTTATGAAAAAAACCAACTGATTTTGCCTGCTGGACGCAGTGAGTCTGGCTATCGTCTCTACAGCGAAGAGAACCAAAAACAGGTCGGTTTTATTCTCAAAGCGAAAGCGCTGGGCTTGAGTTTGGAAGAGATCAAAGAGTTGTTGGAGATCAAGCTCGAAGCGACAGAACACAGCTGCGCTGAGGTGAAAGCGATCACTTCTGCCAAGTTGGCGCTGATCGATGAGAAAATCGCCCAGTTAAGCCAAATTCGTCAGGCGTTGAAGAAAATCAACGATGCCTGTTGTGGTCATACGGATGACGATGCCAGCCACTGCTCGATTTTGGCTGCGTTGGAGTAAGCCGCTCATCAAGGAGCGGCTTTATCTGCTTTTTAGGCACGAAAAGCAGCGACGCTTTGTTGTAGCCGATGGCCACTCGCCATTAACTGCTCGCTGGCCGCGGCAACTTGGTTGGCTTGTGCGGCCGCTTGGTCACTATGCTCGGCGATTTGGCTAAGACTGTCGCTGATTTGGTTGGTGGTGTGGGATTGTTCTACGCTCGATTGAGCGATGTGTCGATTAAGCTCTAGGATGGTGGCGATCTGCTGATCAATTTCATGCAGTGCGGTTTGCGCTTGGCTTGCTTGCAACTGCGTTTCTTGTGATTGGCGCTGCGTCTGTTCCATCGATTTACACACCTCACTGGCCCTTTGCTGCAAATTGGCGATGATCTGCTGGATTTCATCCGTGCTGTGGCTGGTGCGCGTAGCCAAGGTGCGCACTTCGTCGGCAACCACGGCGAAGCCGCGTCCCTGGTCGCCTGCTCGAGCCGCCTCAATGGCCGCGTTGAGCGCGAGCAGATTGGTTTGCTCTGCCACGCCGCGAATCACTTCCAGTACAGCGCCAACTTTTTGCGTTTCATTGGCTAAATCTTGCACGTTTTGCTCAGTTTGTGTCACCGTTGACGATAAGGCGTTCATATAGTCAGATGCTTTGCTAATCACATTACTGCCTTCTTTACCCTTTTGGCTGGCATTTTGCGCGGCCAGCGCCGCTTCTTGCGCCGACTCGGCAACGCCAGTGTTACTGGCCTGCAACTGCTTCATCGCATCAGCGACCGAATCCACAGAGCGCTGCTGCATGGTCGCTTTCTGCAGCGCGTGCTGAGCAACTTGAGTCAGTTCGCTGGCAGAACCCGTCACGTCTTGAGTCACCGGAGTAATGTTGTGTACGATTTGGCGGATCTTGCCAGTAAATTCATTAAACTCTTGGGCTATTTGCGTGAGTTCATCACGTCCTTCAACGGGTAACTGCTTGGTGAGGTCGCCGTCGCCTTTGGCTATCTCGGCCAGCGCCTCTTTGGTCGCGCGGCAAGGCGCGGTGATGCTATTGCCAATCAGCCCCGAGAGCAGCAGCATCAGGGCAAAAGCGATTGCCAGTTTAAACAGCGATGATTGCGCCCGCTGCCAGATGAGCGCCTGCACATCGTCAATGTATACCCCTGTGCCAATAATCCAGCCCCACGGTTTAAACTCACTGACATAAGAGAGCTTTTCCACATCCACCTCAGAGCCCGGCTTTGGCCACATGTAGTAGACAAAGCCTGCACCGGATTGTTTGACCACTGATACCATCTCAACAAATAGCGCCTTGCCCGTCGGGTCCTTGAAGGTGCTGAGATCTTGGCCATCTAATTGAGGCTTGATTGGATGCATCACCATGGCTGGTTTTTCGTTATTAATCCAAAAATAATCAGATTTCTCATAACGCAACGCACTGATGGCTTGTTTGGCTTGGGTCTGCGCTTCGCTGCGAGAAAGTACACCTGCGCTTTCCAACTGCTGAAAATGGGCCAGCACGCTGGTGGCAGATTCGACCAGATGACGGGTCTTGACCTGTTTAGCTTCGAGTAAATCGCCTTGATAGTCATAAAGCAACGCTCCAAAAGGGATTAAAAGTAGCGTTGAAATAACCAAAGTCAGCAAGTAAAGCCGCTGCTTGATGTTTAATATACGCAAGCCGAAACTGACCATAGCGATCACTCCTTGATGGTGGATATTTTTATAATTTGATTTTTATTCACTTTAGAATGTAACAAAGTGATAACGGCTTCGTATATGCGACTAAAGGAGAGATTTGACCCAAGTGAGAAATTACTGCGCAACGGTATGAGTTGTTGCAGATAAATGTGCTTTGACGCGAGGAAAAAAGACGAAGGCGAACGTTCACGGGGTTAATAGGAGAGCTGGCTGCGCAACCAGTGCTGATAATCCAACTCAAAGTTTGGCTCGGCATCAAGAAGAAATTGCAGCATCTCATTGCCTTCGAGAATATCGCAAGGGTCTTGCATTTCTTGCTGCATAATTTTTGAAAGTAATCGTTGCCCGTGCTCATCGGCGAAGAAAAAGTAAATCAGCAGCCAACTGCTACCATATAAGCGCGAATTTTCCCGCTGCGCGTCGCGATACCAGTAGGTCTCCTGATTGAATAGCTCAGGCAAGCCAAGCGGCGTGAAACGCAGTCTGTTTTTACCGTCAATCCACTTTTTTGACTCGGCGTTGATTTGACCGGATTCTGTTTGCCAAAAGCCGGCGAAGAATTCAGCTAAACCTTCATCCAGCCAACCGGGCAAATAGCCCAGCGTGCGGTGATTGACAGCATGGACGATTTCGTGGATTGAGGTATTGATGGCCTGTTGCGCATTGCGGTAATAGAACACTATCTTGCCATCGTACAAGCTATAACTGCCTAAGGCCTCATGGCTTCGATCTTGGCTTTGTACAAACTGTTGATAAGATTGAAGGTCGCTAAATAAGTAGAGGTCGACTTCAACGGCCTTTAGAGACGCTTTACCTAAAAGTAATTGGTAGTAATGCTGAATTGATCTCAGGCGCGGTTTGAGCTGATGAACGAAATCCTCTGGCAATTCGTCGGCGTGAAGGTTGAGATAAAACATGCCGTAATGCAGCGTTTGCTCGCTCTTTTGGAAACTTGCCTGAGTCGGCTTAGTGCAATCTATCCTATTTTTACGACGTGGAGTGGCTTTTGTCTCTGTTTGAGATGCCAGCTCGGAAGATCGCCGGGAAGTGGAGACGGGATCGGAAGAGGTTGGGTCAGTCTCTTGAAAGTAAGAGTCGCCATGAGTTGGGGCAAAGAAAATGTACAGTAAAATCGCGAGCACAACCGATAACATTACATTTCTCACCCACATCTCTCGACTCCCTGCTTGATTCACTCCAGAACTTCGCTATCGAGTGATAAATTGGCTTGGGAATCAATGTACAAAGTGTTCAATCATTAAGCAATGGTTACTGTAAAGCGATTTCAAAATGGAAAGAGTGGGATTTTGAGACGTTGCTTTGGACAGTGCCAAAAGAGCACAGTAAAACAGATGAAAAAATTATCCGTCCCATTCCTGATGATCTGGTACCTTGGTTGCTTCAACTAAAAGCAGACAGTGACTAAAGAAGCGTGGACATTGCATGATATTCGTCGAACGCGCGCGACGCGCCTTAATGAGCTTGGCGTTGCGCCTTATGTTGTCGAGCAACTTTTAGGGCACAGCTTGGGGGGGGCGTAATGGCGATTTATAACCGTAGCCAGTACTTACCTGAAAAAAGGGAAGCGCTCACAATGTGGCTCGAACATTTAGACATTATGACGAACAAAACAAATAATGTGACGTTGATGATTTCCAGTAAAAGAACCGCGTGAGTTTGATGAGCGACCAACCACCTTACACCATTACCAATCAGATTCTTTCGCTGGTGGCGCAAATCAGCGAATGCTTGGGGCGTTTATCTGTTAATCCTTCTTTATCTATGAAAATCAGCAAGCCTATTATGATGCGATTAATCGCAGTACGCTGAAAGCCGATTCAGAGCCGTTCATTTCCTTTATGTTGCAGATGATCTTGAACGCTTTGCAAGAAACAGAAGCGACCACCCCTCAAGTTACCCCTCAAGTTAAACAACTGCTAGAAGGGGAAATGCTCAGAGAAGAAATTCAAGCGATGTTGGGGCTGAAAGATAGAAAATCCTTTCGTGATCGCTACTTAAAACCTGCACTTGAGGCTGGCTTAATCGAAATGACCCTCCCAGATAAACCCACCAGCAAGGTGCAGCGTTATAGGAAGAGGAGCGTTTGAGGTTAATGGCTACCAGTCATATTGGTAGCCATTTTCTTTGTCCGGCAAAAGAGCGTTGCTCTATTAGCTGAAAGGGTCTGTTAGTTCGGTGGAAAATTGTAGACCGGTTAAACCATTTACTTCACATAGAGACTTAAAGATGTCGTTGCAATAAAGGTTGCTCGCTCCTTCTAACTGAGACTTAAAAATCACTTTGTCTTTAATGTCGTCATCATCGAATACAAGCACTTCTAATCCATCGGGGCTACCATATGAGATTTTTTCTACGCATTTTTGGCGGTCTTCTTTCCCAAAAGTTAACTCTGTGAAGAGGTCCACTTCTACCATCTTCAGAAAGTAAATCGTCGGCATCCATGTTGCCGCGCAAAGTGTTAGCGATGTTCCAAAGCTGCTTTTTTAGCTCTTGTTGATGTAGTTCGACCATAGTACTTCATAACCTAATAAATATGCGCGCGATTGTAGCAAACAAGCGCAAACACACAGATCGAAATGTAAACTTAGTCGTAGCTTTGGTGACGAACTTCGATTTTTAGCGAGGAGCTAGGCATGATGTCAAACTGGGCTGCAAAAAGAGTGAGAGGGATGCAATGTTGATGCTACTACAGGGTTATTGGCTTGGGGCTGCGCTGGTGGCGTGCGGCTTGCTGTGGGTGATGGTCAGGCACTTGGATAAGCATGATTGGCAGTGGGACAAAGGCGACATCTGGTTTCATTTTGTGTTTATGGTTTTGATCTGGCCTTTAATGCTTTTGGGTTGGGTGAAACAGGGCAGGCCTCATTGGGCTGATTGGCTGAGGCCAAAGGCTAATCGTGCCGATTATTATCGAGAAATCGAACGTGCCTATCGGGAACTGAAAACTTGTGGCGCTTATGTTAGCTATAAGCCAGTACCTGAGGGGAGCGCGAATGAGAGCTATGGTGAGTTCATTTTTCCCAGCGCTTTGCTTGAGAAGCAGTTGATTGAGCGGCTGCGTCAATCGCCTCACCTACAAGGCAATGATGAGGGGAAAATATTGGCTTGGGTGCAAAGGCGTGATGAGTCGCTGCAAGAGCCTGTCGATGTGCCACCAATGTGGTCGAGGTTTTCTTACTTGGCGGATGATTTAATTGCAAACAATATTGGCCTTGTATGCTGCTCTGTCTGTCATCAAGAAATGGAAACGGGTCAGCTACAAGAAAAATCGGTCAACCTTTGTGGGCATGTAGAGAGGCAGTATCTCTGCCCCAATGGTCATGTTCAGCTCGCGTTTGAATCGATGAGGCTGATTTACTAGAGTCGCTAATTTTGCGTTTTTCAGCATTTTTGCTTGAACAACATTGAGGTTTGTTAACACCGACTCTAAACGCTAGTTCTTTAAAAGCCTGTCAGTGAGATTTGGGCGATGAAGGGGAAGCTAGGCAAATGCTCGGGGTACATGTGGGGGTACATATAACAAAAAAGTCGCTCTCTACAAAAGAAAAGCGACTTTAAATTCAAATGGTTAACTAATGGGTATTAGTTCATGCCGTATTTTTTCAGTTTCTTGCGAAGAGTACCGCGGTTGATGCCCATCATGGTTGCTGCGCGCGTTTGGTTGCCGCGAGTGTACTGCATAATGGTATCTAGTAATGGCTGTTCAACTTCAGCGAGAACTAGTTCGTATAGTTCAGTCACTTCCTGACCGTTTAATTGAGCCAAGTAGTTTTTAAGAGACGCTTTAACAGAATCACGGAGTGGCTTTTGCGTGATTTGATCTTGTGATGTTACGGTAGTTACGGTTAAAGCTTCTGAAGTCAGATTTTGTTCGAACATATTCGGTCTAGCTCTTCTCTTAATTATGATGCAACGTCATAGCCTTCATATTTGTAGCTGCAGCGTCGTTGACGGCGCTAACTCACCCTAATAGGGCTGAGTTATCTTGTCGCCTAGCTGCCACTCCAACTATTTAGGCTAAATCAAAGTAACCTTCTAACGCCTCAAGCTGCAGATCGGCAGCGTCGATGGTGTTGAAGGTACGGCGAAACTCACTCGCTTGTTCATGCTCTTTTAGGTACCAACCTACGTGCTTACGCGCGATACGCGGACCTAAATACTCGCCATAAAAATCATGCAGAGCGTTCACATGACCAAGCAGGATGCTTTTTACTTCCGCAATAGGAAGCTCTGGCATCGTGGTGCCGTTTTCCAAATAGTGTTGGATTTCCTGGAAAATCCACGGTCGACCCTGGGCAGGGCGGCCGATCATGAGAGCGTCAGCGCCGGTGTACTCCAGCACATGCTTTGCCTTCTCCGGACTATCGATATCACCGTTAGCGATAACCGGAATTGAGATGGCTTGCTTGACGGCTCTAATGCTGTCGTATTCGGCCTCACCTTTGTACATACAGGCTTTGGTTCTGCCATGCAGAGCAAGCGCTTGTATGCCGCAGTCTTCGGCTAATTTAGCGATTTGAATACAGTTTTTATTTTCTGTATCCCAGCCAGTGCGGGTTTTTAAAGTGACTGGCACTTTTACTGCGTTCACTACCGTTTTCAATATCTGTTCGATAATGTCTGGGTAGTTTAGCAGGGCAGAACCCGCGAGCTTTTTATTCACTTTTTTTGCTGGGCATCCCATGTTGATGTCGATGATTTGAGCACCGTTTTCAACGCTGAATTGCGCAGCATCTGCCATGAGCTGTGGATCACTTCCAGCAATCTGTACTGAGCGAATGCCCGATTCGCCTTCATGCACCATGCGATTTTGTGATTTAGCGGTTTTCCACAAAGCGGGGTTGGAGGACATCATTTCACTGACGGCCATTCCCGCTCCGTATCGCAAACACAACTCGCGAAAGGGTCTGTCGGTGACACCCGCCATGGGGGCGACGATCAGATTGTTCTTAAGTTGGTGGTTTCCGATTTTCAAAACGTCTTCACAGCTTCATACCAGCAAGGGCGCGCATTTTACGCATTTTTTTTCTGCGTGAAAAGACTAATATTTGAGCATTGAGTAATTGTTTTTGTAATTTGTATAAAATTCAAACAATTATCCCTGAAAGTCTTATCTAGCCTAGCTTGCGACCCGAGATGCGACACCATTCGCTCTGCTCAACAATCGGATCAATGTGAAACGCGTCACGATAGTGATTCGCCACATCTTCTGCTTGTGTGTCCAAAACGCCGGACATCGCCAACAGTCCATTTGGCTTGACCAGCCCTGTGATGATCGACGAAAGTTCACGCAGCGGCGCGGCTAAAATGTTGGCCACCACCACATCGGCCAGCAGACCTTCTGGTTGATCTTGTGGCAGATAAACCTCAAGTTGTTCTGCCACGCCATTGCGCTGAGCGTTATCTTTTGAGGCGAGTAGTGCTTGAGGATCAATGTCGATGCCGATGACTTTTTCTGCGCCGAGTTTGATCGCGGCGATCGCGAGGATGCCTGAACCACAGCCAAAGTCGATTACTGTCTTGCCGCTTAGATCGAGGCTTTCTAGCCACTGCAGGCACAACGCGGTGGTTGGGTGAGTCCCCGTACCAAAGGCGAGGCCCGGATCGAGCATCACGTTGACTGCGCTTGGATCAGGAATGTCGCGCCAGCTTGGGCAGATCCACAGACGCTCACCAAACTTCATGGGGTGGAAGTTGTCCATCCACTCGCGTTCCCAATCTTTGTCTTCAAGCTGCTCCACTTTGTAGGCAAAGCCGTCGACCAGCATCTTGCTGGCTCTAATCTGCGACATGATGAGCTGAGTGTCCGCTTCGGCATCGTACAGCGCTAGGACGTCTGTATCACCCCATAGGCGAGTTTCACCGGGCAGAGGCTCGAATACCGGCGTATCGTGAGCATCCAAGAAGGTTACGGACAGCGCGCCAGTTTCTTCCATAAGCATGTCGCCGATTTGCTCAGCGTTTTCATTGGTCGCATTGAGTTTGATTTGAATCCAAGGCATGAGTGGGTACTCTCGATGTATAAATTTGGCGCAGAGTTTAGCAGACTTTGCGATGAAACGAAAAATGCCCACCGAGGTGGGCATCATCATTCGAGTGCTGACTTAGTGCTGAAGTCCGAGCTTCTTCTCAAGGTAGTGGATGTTTGCCCCACCATGTTGGAAGTTTTCGTCGTTCATGATGCTCACTTGCAGCGAAATATTGGTCTTGATGCCTTCAATGATCATTTCACCGAGAGCATTGCGCATGCGTGCAATCGCTAC
Organism: Vibrio sp. S234-5; assembly: GCF_000960595.1. NCBI lineage: Bacteria > Pseudomonadati > Pseudomonadota > Gammaproteobacteria > Vibrionales > Vibrionaceae > Vibrio > Vibrio sp. S234-5. The sequence goes on along the minus strand of NZ_JZAM01000114.1, from coordinate 56,683 downwards.
ATCGCGGTTCTCACCGTAAGTGATGAGTTTGCCGATCATCGAGTCGTAGTGCGGTGGCACTGTGTAACCCGTGTAGATGTGCGATTCCCAACGAACGCCCATGCCGCCTGGCGAGTGGAAACGCTCGATCTTGCCTGGTGACGGCAGGAAGCGCTCAGGATCTTCGGCGTTGATACGACACTCAATCGCATGGCCACGGATCTTGATGTCGTTCTGTGTGAACGACAGCGGTTGGCCAGCGGCAACACGTAGCTGCTCTTTGATGAGATCAACACCGGTGACCATTTCTGTCACTGGGTGTTCTACCTGAATACGAGTGTTCATTTCGATGAAGTAGAACTCGCCGTTTTCGTACAGGAACTCGAAAGTACCTGCGCCACGATAGCCGATTTCGAGACACGCACGGGTACAACGTTCACCGATGTACTTACGCATTTCTTCTGTGATGCCCGGCGCTGGTGCTTCTTCCACCACTTTTTGGTGACGACGCTGCATAGAGCAATCACGTTCACCGAGGTGAATCGCGCCGCCTTGACCATCGGCAATCACTTGCACTTCAACGTGGCGTGGGTTTTCTAGGAATTTCTCCATGTAAACTATGTCGTTGTTGAAGGCGGCTTTGGCTTCAGCACGTGTCATTGCGATCGCTTGAACCAGATCTGCTTCTTTGCGAACTACACGCATACCACGACCGCCGCCACCACCAGAGGCTTTGATAATCACGGGATAACCGATGCGTTTGGCGTGTGCTTTGTTTTTCACTTCGTCGTTGTCGAGTGGGCCGTCAGAGCCGGGTACACAAGGAACGCCCGCTTTTTTCATCGCGGTGATCGCCGAGACTTTGTCACCCATGATGCGGATAGTCTCCGCTTTCGGACCAACAAAAATAAAGCCGCTGCGTTCTACTTGTTCAGCAAAATCGGCGTTTTCTGACAGGAAACCGTAACCCGGATGGATGGCAACCGCGCCAGTCACTTCCGCCGCGGAAATAATACGCGGAATGTTCAGGTAGCTGTCGATGCCTTTCGCAGGGCCGATACAGACGGTTTCGTCAGCCAGTAGCACGTGTTTGAGATCGCGATCGGCGGTGGAGTGCACGGCAACGGTTTTGATGCCGAGCTCTTTACATGCGCGAAGAATACGAAGGGCGATTTCACCTCGGTTCGCGATGACTACTTTATCTAACATAGCGAACTCCGCTTATTCGATAACAACGAGTGGCTGGTCGAATTCTACTGGCTGGCCATCTTCAACAAGGATAGCGGTAACGACACCAGATTTATCCGCTTCGATTTGGTTCATCATCTTCATCGCTTCAACGATGCATAGCGTGTCACCCGCTTTTACGCTTTGGCCCACTTCGATGAATGCTTTAGAATCTGGACTTGGTGAACGGTAGAAGGTGCCTACCATTGGAGAAAGCACTTTGTGACCTGCGCTTACCGCTGGTGCTGCAGCTGGCGTCGCTTCAGCAACGGGTGCTGCGGCCACTGGCGCAGGTGCCATTGCCGGCGCGGCTGCGTAGTGGATAGGTGCAGGCGCGGCCATCATTTGACCATGACGGCTGATGCGTACTGATTCTTCACCTTCAGAGATCTCTAGCTCAGAAATGCCAGATTCTTCAACCAGTTCGATCAGTTTTTTGATTTTACGAATATCCATCTTATCTTTCTCTTTTATCTTGTGAGTAAGACAGCCGCCAAGGGCTGCAGAGTGTTTGGGTTACTTTGCCCGCAGCTTAGCAATCGCTGCCGACAGAGCAAATTCATAACCTTGTGCGCCTAAACCGCAGATCACGCCAACCGCTTTGTCCGACAAATAGGAGTGATGACGGAAGGGCTCACGGGCATGCACGTTAGACAGGTGCACTTCAATATAAGGAATCGCGACGCCGAGTAGGGCGTCTCTTAGTGCGACACTGGTATGGGTCAATGCGGCCGGATTAATGATGATGAAGTCCACCTTGCCGTGTGCGGCGTGAATGGCTTCGATCAGTTCGTACTCACGATTCGATTGCAGATGTTCAAGCTCAATATCGGCTTGTTTTGCCAATGTCATCAAGTTTTCGACGATCTGCGATAGTGTCTGCGCACCGTAGTGGGCAGGCTCGCGTAAACCAAGTAGGTTAAGATTTGGGCCGTTTAAGACCAGAATTCGTAACTTTGCTGACATGTTGGCGCTATCTTTCTTTATCGTGAGTGAAACCCGCATATTCCCAAAAACAGGAGAAATCGGCACGGTTTTTCTGTCAAATCTGTGCCAATTTTTCAAGATTGCCCAAGATTATAGCTAATTCATAGCAATTAGCAGCAAATTACTGGTCTAATCTCCCGAGTTGAGCTTGGATTTCTGTAACCGGGTTAACAAAAAATCGCCGCTGAAACGCGGTATGTCGTGTGGTTCGGCGCGGTTCTGTGCTAATGCCGATGAAGTGGCGGAAAAATAATCACTTGGCCGCGGGAGGTAACCGCCTAGATGAGCGCCGAGGGAGAAGGGCGCTCATGGATTGGCAAAGCTTGGATTGACAGACTCTTGGATTGGGAGAATAGAGGCGTTAAACGTGTAGCGTGCAAAGCAGTTGCTGCGCCATTTTACTCAGCAGGGTTCTTTCTGGTTTGGTATGAGCAAAAGTGCGCAGGCCATAAATACCCATCACCAGATAGTCGGCGAGAAAATCGCAGTCGGCATCGGCGCTGATCTCCCCGTTTTGCTGCGCTTGACACAGTTGTGCGAGCAGGCCGAGTTTCCAAGCGTTGAGGGTATCGCGAATGATTTGCTCCACTTCATCGTCTTGTTTGGACAACTCACTCAGTGCTTTTTGCAGCAGGCAATCTTTGATCTCCTCACTGGCACACTCTTCAACCACCATGGCAAAGTAGCTTTGCAGTCCGTCCATGACGTTGGAGTGAGCGGCAAAAATCGCATGGAACTCTTGCGCTCGCTCCTCGGCATAATGCGCCAAGGCAGCCAGCAATAAACCGCGTTTATTTTCAAACGCACAATAGATGGACCCCGGATGCAGGCCAGTGGCTTTTTTCAAATCTTGCATACTGGTCTTATTGAATCCTTTCGACATAAATTCATACATCGCGGATCGCAACACCTGTTCTCGGTCAAATTCAGCTACGCGCACACACATTCTCTCACTCGGGGTTTAGCCGCATTCTACGCGCAAAATCGTAACCTGACAAAAATTCTTGAACGATCGTTCAAAATATATCTTGAATGATTGTTCAAAAATGATCTAGCATAGCGACATTCACTCGACAGCAGGATCGCCCGATGACGGATTTACTCTTCAAACCTTATGTTTTAAATGAACACCTTACCCTGAATAACCGCATTGTGATGGCGCCACTGACGCGCTGTATGGCGGGAGAGGGGCTTGTACCAACGGATGAAATGGCCGCTTACTATGCTCGCCGCGCCGAAGCTGGGTTGATCATTTCGGAAGCGACGATCATTCGCCCGGATGGTCAGGGTTACCCCAATACTCCGGGGCTGTTCAGCGATGCGCAAGTTGCTGGCTGGAAGAAAGTGACTGAGGCCGTGCATGCGCGTGGCGGTAAGATTTTTGCTCAGCTTTGGCATACCGGCCGTGTGGCGCACCCTGCCTTTTTTGCCGGTGAGTATGTGCTCGCACCATCGGCGGTGGCGTACGAAGGAACGGTGCCGCGTCGTCGCGATCTAACGTACACCCTGCCTAAAGCCGCGAGTAAAGAAGAGATTGAGCAGTTGGTTGAGGATTACGCCAGTGCCGCTGAAAACGCGATCGTGGCGGGTTTTGATGGGGGGGAAATCCACGGCGCGAATGGCTACCTGCTCGATCAGTTCCTGCACTATGACACCAACTTGCGTGATGATGAGTTTGGCCAGACGCCCGAAAATATGGCGCGTTTTCCTCTGGCGGTGATTGACGCCATTATTGAGCGCATTGGCGGGCATCGCACTGGTCTGCGTTTGTCACCGGGTGCCTACGCACACATCAAACCGGATGCGCGTGACCGAGCCGTGTTTGACTATTTGTTGGCCGAGCTGGAAACGCGTGAGTTGGCGTACCTGCATGAAGGGATGTTTGACGACAGCGTTGAGTTTGAACACCTAGGCGGCAAGGTATCGGAGTATATGCGTCAGCGCTACTCAAAAACCTTGATGGCGGCGGGTGGTTTCAGCGCGCAGTCCGGTGCGTCAGCAATTGAGCAAGGGCTATTTGAACTGCTGGCGATTGGTCGCCCGTTCATTGCTAACCCAGATTACGTGGCACGAGTACGCAGCGGCGAGACGCTAAAAGCGTATGATGAAAGTATGCTGGCGGAGCTGGTCTAGCAATCCCGTGTAAAGTAATCCCGTGCTCCTAAAACAGCCAAAATGCAAAGGCGTGCTTCATTGAAGCACGCCTTTGTGGTTAGCGCAGGTCTCTTATTGTGGCAGCGTTATATTCGCTGCTCAGAATTAGGCCAGCTCGGCTTTCTCGGCGATCAGCTTGTCGACCACACTTGGATCGGCCAGTGTTGAGGTATCGCCCAAGTTACTGGTGTCACCGGTGGCGATCTTACGCAGAATGCGGCGCATGATTTTGCCTGAGCGCGTTTTCGGTAGCGCATCGGTCCAATGCAGCACATCTGGCGTGGCAATCGGGCCGATCTCTTTACGTACCCAATCTTTCACCTCTTTGTGTAGCTCAGCCGATGGGTATTCCCCAGCGTTGAGCGTCACGTAGGCGTAAATCGCCTGACCCTTGATGTCGTGCGGAATGCCGACGATCGCTGCTTCAGCAATCTTAGGATGCGCCACCAGTGCCGATTCAATTTCTGCTGTGCCCATACGGTGGCCAGAGACGTTCAATACGTCATCCACACGGCCTGTGATCCAGTAGTAGCCATCTTCGTCGCGACGCGCGCCGTCACCAGTGAAATACATGCCACGGAAGGTAGAGAAATAGGTCTGCTCAAAGCGTTCGTGGTCACCATACACAGTGCGCATCTGACCGGGCCAAGAGTCGAGGATAACGAGGTTACCTTCCGCCGCTTGCTCTTCAATCACGTTGCCGATGTTGTCGACCAGTGCAGGCTGTACGCCGAAGAATGGGCGCGTCGCTGAACCCGGTTTCAGGTCCGTTGCGCCAGGAAGTGGCGTGATCAAAATGCCGCCGGTTTCGGTTTGCCACCAAGTGTCGACAATCGGCGATTTTTCATTGCCGATGGTTTTGTAGTACCACTCCCACGCTTCTGGGTTAATCGGTTCGCCCACCGAACCCATAATGCGCAAGCTGCTACGCTCTGTTCCTTCAACCGCTTCATTGCCTTTGGCCATCAGCGCGCGAATTGCCGTTGGCGCAGTATAAAGAATGTTGACTTGGTGCTTGTCGACCACTTCGCTCATGCGGCTGGTTTTCGGGTAGTTTGGTACGCCTTCAAACAGAATAGTTTTCGCCCCGTTGGACAGTGGGCCGTAAACCAGATAGGTGTGTCCGGTGATCCAGCCCACGTCAGCGGTACACCAGAACACCTCGCCGGGCTGATAGTCAAAGACATATTTAAAGGTCATGGTCGCGTACACCAAGTAGCCACCTGTGGTGTGCAGTACGCCTTTTGGTTTGCCAGTTGAACCTGAAGTGTAAAGGATGAAGAGCGGATCTTCGGCTTTCATCTCTTCTGGTGGGCAAACATCAGAGACTTTTGCGGTGGCTTCGTGCCACCAAACATCGCGGTGCTCATGCCAATCAATGTTGCCACCAGTGCGTTTTAACACCATCACTTTGCTGATGGTGTTCACTTCAGGGTTGGTCAGCGCTTCATCAACGTTCTTTTTCAGGGGCACGGCGCGGCCGCCGCGTACGCCCTCATCAGCGGTAATCACCACCTTGGCATCGGAGTCGATAATACGGCCCGCCAGCGCTTCAGGTGAGAAGCCGCCAAAGACGATGGTATGCACGGCGCCGATACGGGTACACGCCAGCATCGCCACCGCCGCTTCCGGCACCATCGGCATGTAGAGACACACCACGTCACCTTTGCGCACGCCTTGCTCTTTCAGCGCGTTGGAAAAGCGACACACTTCTTGGTGCAGTTGCTTGTAAGTCAGTGTTTTGTCTTCGGCTGGGTTGTCACCTTCCCAGATAATCGCTACCTCATCACCGCGCTTGGCCAGATGGCGGTCAATACAGTTAGCGGAAACGTTCAGTGTGCCATCTTCAAACCAGCGAATATCAACGTGGCCCGTGTCAAAAGAGGTCTGTTTGACCTTGGTAAAAGGCTTGATCCAATCAACGATTTTGCCGTGTTCGCTCCAGAAGCCCTCTGGATCGCTGACAGATTGTTGGTACATCGCAAGATAGGTCTCATTATCCGCGTGGGTGTGAGTTTTAATGTTCTCTTTAACCGGATAAATGTGGGCTTCACTCATTGTTTCTCTCCTTGTGCCTTCAACTTTCGTGAACAGGGCTACTTGTGATTGAGTGTGCAACTGAACGCGAACGGAAATCCGTGGTGTCTTTCGATTTGCCTATAACTGTTAATCACTGCGACGATTTCGACAATTAGACTTTAGGATAAAAGCGTATTTTGCTTATAAATGAGTAAATTAAGAATGTATGCGTTGCATCAAACTTACGGGGAGAGGTAAGAGGAAGAGAAGCTGGGCAGATCGCCATGGGTTAAACGCACAAAGATCAACGCCGCCGCAAAGGCATCTTGCAGCGCGTCATGCTTGTCTTGAAGCGGCAGATCCAGATGCTTGCAGATCGCATCCAAACTGAGGTCAAAGTAGCCATTGGGCAGCTGTTTTTCCAGTTTGTCATGGTAGATCTGGCTAACTTCAACCAACGGATTAGGCAGTGGGAAACCTAAGTGACGCTGACAGGCGAGGTCTAAGATCTTCTTATCATATCGGATGTGGTAACCGACTAAAGGGCGGTTGCCGATAAAGTCGAGTAGCCGCGTGATGGCTTCGCATTCGCTAATGCCATCGACCAGATCCTGATGGCGAATTTTGTGGATTTTCACTGAACCCGAGTCGAGCGATTGCGGCGCGCGCAGCCGTACTTCAAACGGCTGACTGGTGAGAATACGGTTGTCGATAATGCGCGTCGCGGCAATGGTGACCAGCTCAGCGCGCTTCGGGTCTAAGCTGGTGGTCTCGCAATCCAGAGAGACAAACTCACGGCTGTCGGGCGCGCAAAACAGCGACTGATAGGGCGAGCCTGTCAGTTTGTAGTGCCAGTATTTGCGTTGCAACCAGTTCATGCGCGCTTCCTAAGACGTTTGGCGTAGCGCCTCACGTGGTTAATCTTTGATTTGATAGTGATAACCCAGCCACTGCTTAAACTTTTTCACCACGTGCAAACTGTGGCGCAGCAAGTCACGCTCGGTGCGATCGAGCAGTTTCAAACTGATTTTGTTGTTGCTGTGTTGCTCGGACAACTGCTGAGCAAGACGCAATTTAAAAAACAGCTTCAATGCTTCGCTGAGGTTATCGGCGGTGGTTTGCTCAAGCACTTTGCGTTTGACCAAGGCGTCAATGCGGTCGAAGGTGTTGTTTTCGCTCAAGGCGTATTCCAGCGTTAGAGCGCGAATGCCGTGCACAATCGGGAAAATGCCGCCTTGCTTGATGTCGAGCCCTGATTTATCGGCTTTAACATTGCCAAATAGCGTCAGCGGCACGGAAAAGCTCAGAGCGGGGCGGGTGAATTCGGTGAGGATCAGCTCTTGATCTGCCATCAATTGACACAAGTGCGCTTTCACTGGCGCCAGTAGGCTCTTATTGCCGGCAACGGCGTGGGCATCGGCCATGATCGCGATGTCCATGACTTGCTCCGGTTTGGCGGCTTTTACCCAGTCCGCCAAGGTTTTTTTCCAGTGTGTTTGGCTGCGCACCCATTTCGGGTTATTGACCATGACATTGCCCGGGCAAAGTGGGTAGCCAAGCTGTTGCAAAGTATGAGTGAGCTGCTGCATCACTTCGCCGCACAACTGCCATTCCAGACCGTCTTTGATGATGAGCGCGTTATCTTGGTCGGTCTTGAGGATTTGCTCACCTCGACCTTCAGAGCCGAGCACGATCAGACAGCAGTGGTCGTGTAGCGCCGGAGGCACGACTAGCTCAAACGCTTTCTCAATAATTTGTTCGTTGACCGCCGATATCAGCTCCATGATAAAGCGCGTGCGAATGCCGTTTTTCAGCAAGCTTTCGACCAATTGGCGCTGTTTGTTCGACGCCAGCGCTAACTCTTCCACGCTGGACGCACGGGCGATGCTTAAGGTCAGCACGTGAGAATGAGTGGAGAAGGCGCTGAGGATCTGCGTCATGTCGAGCATACCAACCGCTTGGTGACCGTCGCACACCATCAGGCGTTTCATGCGGTTGCGCGTCATGGTGATCATGGCGTTAAACAGAAAATCGCCATTATCCACATGGCAAACCGGGAAGGTGGCAATCTCGCCTACCGGAGTATCGAGCGGTTTGTCTTCCAGCATCACCGAATGGAGCATGTTGGTGCGGGTGACGATGGCATACGGGTGGGCGGAAGGCTGTTGGCGACAGCGAGGGTCATCGTCATGCAGTTTGACCAGCGCGGCGTCGATGCCGTTTTCCTTCAAGGTTTTGGTGACCTGATTGATCGGCATCTCGGGCGGAAGAATCATCGCCGGGTGGTAAATCGCCTTGTCGACTTTGGTGAGAATAAACTCGGCCAAGTTTTGTTGCTGCTGCGCCGCTTCAATCAACTCTTGCCGTTTGGCGAGGTTGTTGTCGAAGTAGGCCGCGAACTGACCATTTTCATTATAAAGTTCCAGAAACAGCGCTTTGGGCAGCAGATAGGAGAGGGTATCTTCCAGCGCGACGTAGTGGTGGCGCACAGTCGCTTCAAACAGGGCGCGGACGTCAAACATATCGTCGTTGGCGTAGTGGGCGAACACTTCCTGATGATCAGCGGAGCGCTCTTCGACTGCACCTTTGATGAGAATGTGCAGAGAATCGCTCGGCTGCCCGGCAGGCAGAACAATGTCGCGGGTTCGATAGTAGGCGACGTCCAGTGACGAGCGCAGCAGGGCTTGCTGTCCTTCACTCAGGCGGTCAAACGGTGGAGATTGCATATTAAATTTATCAGGCATGGGGCACTCTATCGTCACGCGGCATAGAGTAAGTCTGACAAATTTACACTGACTCTCCAGACGACTTTGGTCTAATCCTTTGGTGCGATCGGGGAAACGGTGGGTTGCTGATAATTCCCTTTTTCTCTTGTGCATACCCAGTCATAATGCAGCGCACTCAGTTCTTTAACTGCTATTGTTCAGGATTATCACTATGTTTACCCCATCCCCTTATGGCTGGATTTCTCAATATTTCCTCGGCTTCTTTTTTGCTTACGGTGTTTATCTGCCATTTTGGTCGTTGTGGTTTAAGGAGCAGGGCGTCTCTTCCACCGATATCGGCTTGCTGGTGGGGATTGGTTTAGCAACGCGTTGTGTGGCGAATATGGTGATCACGCCGCGCGTGCATCGCGCCGAACACATCATGCCAGCGTTACGCTGGCTCAGTTTCGCCGCGCTAATTTTTGTCGCGTTTCACTTTTTTACTGGCGGTGATTTCTGGTTGATGGCGCTGGCGACCGTGTTATTCAACCTCTGTTGTGGCCCGGCGGTACCGCTCTCTGATGCGCTCGCCAACTACTACGCCCGCTTAAAAATGCTTGATTACGGCCGCACGCGCTTGTGGGGATCCATCGCGTTTATTGCGGGCTCGACCGTGGTGGGGTATTTGATTGCACTCTACGGCAGCGACATGATCCTTTACACCGCGTTGGCTGGGGTGTTTGTTTCGTTGCTATTTAGCTTGCGCAAACCGACGCTGATGCCAGTAACAAGCCAAGAGCATCACACCCAGCGGCCGAAGTTAACTGAGTTACTCACCGACAAACCCGTCGTGACCTTTTTGCTATTGGCGGCGCTCATCCAAGGGAGCCACGCGGCTTACTACAGCTTTAGTGCCATTTACTGGAAACAGGCTGGCCATTCCGAAGAGATCATCGGCTATCTGTGGAGCTTAGGGGTGGTGGCCGAAGTGGCGGTGTTTGCTTTGAGTAAGCGCCTGTTTGCGGGTTGGTCATTACGTGCGCTGTTTGTCACCGCATCGATTGGCGTCATGCTGCGCTGGGGGATCACTGCCTCCACCACCTTGCTGCTTGGTCTGGTTTTCGTTCAATTACTGCACGGCGTGACGTTTGCTATGACACACATTGCGGCCATTCAATACATTCAACACTCGCCAGAGCACAAAATGGTCGCGCTGCAAGCGCTCTACAATGCCCTGCCGTTAGGCGCTTTTATCGCGGCCATGACGGCGTTAAGTGGCTGGGGCTTTGAGCAGTGGGGCGCGAATGTGTTCTGGGTGATGGCGGCCATGGGCTTTATCGCGCTGTTTGTTAAAGTGACGCCTGTCAGCGAAGAGCCGCATGTGATTGATCTGGCGAAAGCCGAGCCGAAAGCACAGAATTAGTGCGAAGAGATTGAGTTGATCTCTCATCCTTAGTTAAATGAAACCTCTCCCATAGCGGAGAGGTTTTTTATCAGGAAGGATGACGCATGCAAGGATGGATTGTGATTCCCGTGTCGTTGGCATATCTGGGCATTTTATTTTTGATTGCTTGGTATGGTGATAGGCAGAAAAAATGGCTGGCGCGTTGGCGCCCGTGGGTCTACAGCTTGTCTATCGCGGTTTATTGTACTTCGTGGACGTTCTACGGCACGGTTGGCCAAGCCAGCAGCAACCCTTGGTCGTTTTTACCCATTTATATCGCGCCGATTCTGGTCTTCACCTTGGGATGGCGCATCCTTGCTCGGCTGATCCTGATCGCCAAACGAGAGCACATTACCTCCATCGCTGACTTTATCGCTGCCCGTTATGGCAAATCGCAGGGCATTGCGGTGGTGGTCACCTTGATCGCCGTGGTCGGTATTTTGCCTTATATCGCGCTGCAGTTGCGCGGCATCACTATGGGGCTGGAGATCATCGCCCCCGATCTCTTTAGCCAATTTGGCTACGAAGATTACAACGTCTCTTGGTTTGTGGTTGGTGCACTGGCGATTTTTACCATGCTGTTTGGCACTCGCCACATCGACAATACCGAGCACCATCGCGGCATGATGATGGCGATTGCGTTTGAATCCATGGTCAAGCTATTGGCTTTTTTAGTCGTCGGGGTGTTTATCGTCTGGCTGATGATGCGCCACGAAAGCTTCGATTTAACCAGTGCGATCACGAGCACCTATCAAGCGCCGAATATCGCGACGCTACTTATTCACACCGTACTGACGATGCTGGCGATCGTCTGTCTGCCGCGTCAGTTTCACACCATGGTGGTGGAAAACGAGCGCGCGCAAGATCTGCATACCGCTCGTTGGTTGTTTCCGCTCTACCTGGTTCTGATGGGGATATTTGTTTTGCCCATCGCTTGGGCTGGGCAAAGTTTGCTGCCGGCCAGTTCTGCCGATACCTATGTGATCAGTTTGCCGATGGCGTTTGGTGCCAGCGATATTGCGCTGCTGGCCTTTCTCGGCGGAACTTCGGCGGCCAGTGGCATGGTGATTGTGTCGACCATCGCGCTGGCGATCATGGTCTCCAATGATTTAGTCATGCCACTGCTGCTCAGACGCATGCGTTTGTCCAATCGCAATCACCACCACTTTTCCGGCCTGCTGCTGCGCATTCGTCGCGCGCTGATTTTTCTGCTGCTGATTGGCGCTTGGGGCTTTTATCAAGCGCTGGATGCGATTCATTCGCTGTCGGCTATCGGCTTTCTCTCGTTTGCCGCGATCACCCAGTTTGCCCCTGCGCTGCTTGGTGGCATGTACTGGCGGCAAGGCAACCGCAAAGGGGTGTATGTCGGGCTGGCGGTCGGCTTCACTTTGTGGCTGATCACCCTGATGACTCAGACCGATATGCTGGCTGGCGACGCACAAAGTAACTTGTTGATCTGGATAATTACGCCTCCTGAACTGCTGAGCGGGCTGGACGTTAAAGCATCGGATTGGGGGATGATCCTCAGCGTCAGCGCTAACGCCTTCTGTTATTTATTGGTTTCGATGCTCACGCGGCCAAGCCTAAGTGAGCGCTTACAATCGGCGTCATTTATCGGTATCCCACTGCCGGAAAATGAGAATATCAGCTTGTACCAAAGCCGAGTCACGGTCGCTGAACTGGAGATGCTGGCGTCGCGTTTTGTTGGTCGCACTCGAGTCAAAAATGCCTTTGCTTACTATTGGTCGCAGCAGCGAGAAGTGCTGCTGCCCAATCAGCAAGCGCCGTCGACCTTAATTCGCCACACCGAACGGGTTTTGGCTGGGGTTTTTGGTGCGTCATCGGCGAAGTTAGTCCTCACTTCGGCACTGCAAGGGAGAAACATGCAGTTGGAAGAGGTCGCCACCATCGTGGATGAGGCGTCAGAGCTCTACGACTTCAGCCGCGGGCTGCTGCAAGGGGCAATCGAGCACATTGGGCAAGGGATCGCGGTTGTGGATAAACAGTTGCGGCTGGTGGCGTGGAATCAACGCTATCTGGAACTGTTTGAGTTCCCGCCGGGGCTTATCCAAGTGGGCCGTCCCATTGCCGATGTGATTCGTCACAATGCGCAGCAAGGGCTGTGCGGTCCGGGCGACCCAGAAGAACACGTGCGCCGTCGGGTCTACCATCTTGAACAAGGCACTCGACATACCTCATCACGGATTCGCCCCGATGGACGGGTGATCGAAGTGCAGGGCAATCCGATGCCCGGTGGCGGGTTTGTGATGAGCTTTACCGATATCACGGTTTTTCGTCATGCCGAACAGGCACTCAAAGAGGCCAATGAAACGCTGGAAGAGCGCGTTCATCTGCGCACACGCGAGTTAGAGAGATTGAATCAGCAACTGGTGACCGCAACGCAACGTTCTGAGCGCGAGTCGCAATCTAAGTCGCGCTTTTTGGCTGCGGTGAGCCATGATTTAATGCAGCCACTCAACGCCGCGCGTTTGTTTGCCTCGTCGCTCTCTGAAGTGGCGAAAGAAGATGAAACGCGCAAACTTGCCTCGCACATCGAAAGTGCGCTGGAGGCGGCGGAAGATCTCATCGGTGATTTGCTCGATATCTCGCGGCTAGAGTCCGGCAAACTGGATATTCACATGCACGGCTTCGCCATCAACGATGTGCTGGCCAACCTCAATGCGGAATTCAGTGCCTTAGCCAAGCAGCAAGGCATTGAGTTTTGCATGGTTCCCTCTTCACTGACCGTCAACTCGGACCCCAAACTGCTGCGCCGTGTGGTGCAAAACTTTTTGACCAACGCCTTTCGCTACAGCCCCAACGGCAAAGTGCTGCTTGGTGTGCGCCGCGTCGCGGGGCGTGTGCGGATCGACGTTTGGGACAACGGCATGGGCATTGAAGAAGATAAACAGCAGGAGATCTTTGAAGAGTTCAATCGCGGTAGTCAGGTGCGCTCAGATCAAGGGCTCGGTTTAGGGTTGGCGATTTCCAAAGGGATTGCCCAAGTGCTTGGGCATGAAATCTCGATGCGTTCTTGGCATGGTAAAGGCAGCGTCTTTTCCATTACGCTCGATAAAGCCAGCGAGGTACAAAAGCCCGCGGTGAATGAGCCCAGCCCAGTGGTGGCGGATCTCAGCCATCTACGCATTCTGTGTGTCGACAATGAAGAAGAGATTTTGGTCGGCATGGAAAACTTGCTGGCACGTTGGGGCTGTGAGGTGAAAACCGCAACCGACCTGATTGGCAGCCTTAAAACATTGGAAAATGGCTGGATTCCGCAGGTGATCTTCTCCGATTATCGTTTAGACGATGGGCGAACCGGTCTTGAAGTGCTTCAGCAGTGCAAACTGCGTTTAGGCAACCGATTTGAAGGCGTCATTATCAGTGCTGATCGCACCGAAGAGATGATGCAAGCGATAAAAGCCAACGGGTTTGGCTTTATCGCCAAACCCGTTAAACCGCTGAAGTTAAGGGCGGTGTTGAATCGCGTTAGCTGATTGAACTGGTCAGCGGTTAGAACAATTTAAAACAAAAAGCCGATGCAGTTGCATCGGCTTTGCTTTTCCACGGAGCTCAATCCCTACAATAAAGCTCGTGAGTCTTATTAGTGGTCGTGCGCGGCACCAGACCCTTTTGGATAACGGATAGACTCGACCATATCTTGTACCTCTTTTGGTACTTCGGCGGTGAACTTGTTCACTACGATAGAAACCACAAAGTTCAAGCACATACCCAGCGTACCGATCCCTTCTGGGCTGATACCAAACCACCAGTTGTCTGGGGTGCTGGCTGCTGGATTGATGAACTTAAAGTAGATGATGTAAGCTGCGGTAAACGCAATACCTGACAACATACCGGCAATCGCGCCTTCTTTGTTCATCTTCTTATAGAAGATACCAAGAATGATGGCCGGGAAGAATGAGGAGGCTGCCAAACCGAAGGCGAATGCCACCACTTGCGCCACAAAGCCGGGAGGGTTGATACCCAGATAACCCGCGCCGATAATCGCCAGTGCTGCGCCTATCCGTGCGGCCCGCAGTTCCTGCTTGTCGGTCATATCCGGCTTAAAGCCTTTCTTCAGTAAGTCGTGTGAAATCGAGGTTGAGATAACCAGTAGTAGACCCGCTGCGGTAGAGAGTGCCGCCGCCAAGCCACCTGCGGCCAACAGAGCGACCACCCAGTTTGGCAGTTTCGCTAACTCAGGCGAAGCCAGTACGATGATGTCACGGTTGATGGTCATTTCGTTACGCGCATCGCCCGCATAGAACATCTTGCCGTCGCCGTTCTTATCTTCCCATTTGACTAGGCCAGTGTTTTCCCAGTTTTTAAACCAGCTTGGTGCATCGGCTGCCGCCACGCCTTGCATGTCTGGGCCGTTGATGGTGTCAATCATGTTGACGCGAGCAAACGCCGCTACCGCAGGTGCTGTGGTGTATAAGAACGCGATAAAGACCAGAGCCCAACCGGCAGAGATACGTGCATCAGATACTTTCGGAACCGTAAAGAAGCGAATAATAACGTGTGGAAGTCCCGCCGTACCGACCATGAGCGCCGCACAGATGAAGAAGACGTCAACCATACTCTTCGAGCCGTCGGTATAGGCGGTAAAGCCCAGTTCCTGAGTCAAGCCGTCCAGTTTGGTGAGTAGGTATTCATCGCTGCCCGCCATGGTGGAACCAAAGCCAAGCTGAGGGACAGGGTTACCTGTCATCATAAGTGAGGTGAAAATCGCAGGTACCATAAAGGCGAAGATCAATACGCAGTATTGGGCTACCTGAGTATAGGTAATGCCTTTCATCCCGCCCATTACCGCGTAGAAGAAGACGATGCCCATACCAATGATGATACCGACGTTGATGTCAACTTCGAGGAAGCGCGCAAATACCACGCCCACGCCACGCATCTGGCCTGCGACGTAAGTAAATGAGACGAAGATGGCGCAAAATACCGCGACCATACGCGCCGTTCTTGAGTAGTAACGGTCACCGATAAAATCTGGCACGGTAAATTTACCGAACTTGCGCAAGTAAGGAGCCAGACACAGCGCGAGTAGCACATAGCCACCCGTCCAACCCATCAGGTAAACGGTGCCATCGTAGCCGATGAAGGAGATGATCCCTGCCATTGAGATAAACGATGCGGCTGACATCCAGTCCGCGGCGGTTGCCATGCCGTTGGCAACAGGGTGTACACCCCCGCCAGCAACATAGAATTCACTGGTTGATCCCGCACGAGCCCAGATAGCGATACCGATATACAGGGCGAAGGTGAGACCAACCAGAATAAACGTCCAAGTTTGAATATCCATTTTCTAAACCTCTTAGTCTTCCTGTACGTTGTACTTTTTGTCTAGGGCGTTCATCCGTGCCACATAAACAAAAATCAGAGCCACAAAGGTGTAGATCGACCCTTGCTGCGCGAACCAAAATCCTAATTTGAAACCACCAAATTGAATCGCATTTAGCGGTTCGACAAATAAAATCCCAGCGCCATAAGACACCAAAAACCACACTGCTAGCAGTGATCCCATGATTCCCAAGTTTTCCTTCCAGTAGGCTTGAGCATGTTCTGTTGATTCGAACGCCATGGCCTTCTCCTTGTGTTTCTCGTCTGAATAGATGTGTTAACGTAATGTTACGTTTCCTAAGATAGCAGCGAAAAATCAACAGATCTGTGCAACTTTAGTCGGGTCAAATTTCACGATAAATCAGCTCAAAAGGTCGATTGGCGCAGGATGCGGCGGGAAAATGTGATGTTAACTTGATGTTAATTTAGCCAAAGGTCTAAGACATCGACCTAGATTGGTTTTTGCCGTGCAAGTTTTGCTGGTGCATTTTCATGCCGTATACGCGCAACGGCAACATAGTGACGCTAAATTAGACAGAAGAAACTCAATTGTTTACATAAACTTTTCGATAAAGAGTCACGTTTTCGTGCAGAATAGCTGGGCAAAACACGGTAGCTTTTGCCGAAAATAACAACAATTTAACTAAAGGGAGGGAGAAGGTGGACGCAAACACAATCAATGGCTTTTTTCTGATTGGTGCACTGCTTATTGCGCTCAGTGTGCTCCTAAGCCCGGTTTCCTCAAAGTTGGGGATTCCAATTCTGCTCGTTTTTCTGGCGGTCGGTATGCTGGCGGGGGAAGACGGCGTTGGTGGCATTTTTTTTGATAACTACCCGATCGCCTATCTGGTGAGTAACTTAGCGCTGGCCATCATCTTGCTCGACGGTGGTATGCGTACCCGTGTGGCCAGTTTTCGGGTCGCCTTTTGGCCTTCGGTCTCGCTCGCCACGGTTGGGGTTGCCATCACGACATTATTGACCGGATTGATGGCAACGTGGCTGTTTGACCTCTATTTACTGCAAGGCATTTTGGTTGGTGCGATCGTTGGTTCGACCGATGCCGCTGCGGTGTTTTCGCTATTGAAAGGGCGCAGCTTGAACGAGCGGGTCGGTTCAACCTTGGAGATTGAGTCCGGTACCAACGATCCAATGGCGGTGTTTCTCACCGTGACCATGATTGCGGTGCTCGGCAGTAACGAGAGCGGCCTCAGCGCTGGATTTTTAGCGCTCAGTTTTGTTAAGCAGTTTGGTATTGGTGCTCTGCTGGGGCTCTCTGGCGGCTGGCTGCTGTGGAAAGTGATTAATCGCAGTCAGCTACCGGAAGGGCTTTATTCGATTCTGACCGTCAGTGGTGGTTTGATTATTTTTGCCCTGTCGAATGCTCTCGGCGGCAGTGGTATTTTGTCGATTTATTTAGTGGGATTACTGATTGGTAACCGCCCAACGCGCAGCCGCCACTCGATTCTCAACGTGTTGGATGGCATGACTTGGTTGGCGCAAATCGGCATGTTCTTGGTGTTGGGGCTGTTGGTGACGCCGTCCAATCTGTTGGACATCGCCTTACCGGGCCTGGCACTGGCGTTTGGTATGATTCTCTTCGCGCGGCCAATCTCGGTGTGGATTGGGTTGTTGCCGTTTAAGAGTTTTACCGCGCGCGAGAAATGGTTCATCTCTTGGGTCGGGTTGCGAGGCGCGGTGCCGATCATCTTGGCGGTTTTCCCAATGATGGCGGGGCTGCCGGACGCGCAGCTTTATTTCAATCTGGCGTTTTTCGTCGTTATGGTGTCGCTGATTGTGCAGGGCGGTACGTTAACCAAAAGCATGGCGCTAGCCAAAGTGGAACTGCCTTCCAAGCCCGAGCCGATTTCGCGCACAGGCGTCGAAATTTTCCCTACCAGCGAGTGGGAGTTGTTTATCTACAAACTGAAACAAGACAAATGGTGCATTGGCGAGCCACTGCGTAATTTGTTTTTACCTGAAGGGACACGTATTGCGGCGGTATTTCGCCAGCAGCAGTTACTGCACCCATCGGGCAGCACCAAACTCGAAGAGGGCGATACCTTGTGTGTGCTTGGGCAAGAAAAAGATCTCGAAGCGCTCGGTCAACTGTTTAGTGAAGCGCCAGAAAGAGCCTCGTTTGCCCGCTTCTTCGGTGATTTTTTCTTGGATGTGGAAGCGAAACTGTCCGAGATGGCGATGGCCTATGGCTTGGATTTGGGCGACGTCAGTGGCGACACCACCCTTAAGGAGTTAGTGACGGAACACTTGGGTGCAACCCCGGTATTGGGTGACCATTTTGAGTGGCAAGGATTGCGCTGGGTGGTGGCGGATGTAGTGGATTGGCAGGTGACGAAAGTCGGTTTGTGTCTGCCTACCGACGATAGTCAAGCGCCAACGAGCGAGTAAATTACTCGCTCATCTCTTTAAGCAGAATGACCGCTTGAGTGCGGTTTTTCACGTCCAGTTTGCGGAAAATTGCCGTCATGTGCGCTTTGATGGTCGCTTCAGAAACGTTGAGCTCGTAAGCGATCTGTTTGTTGAGCAAGCCATCAGAGAGCATGCCCAGTACTTTATATTGCTGGGGTGTCAACGCGGCGATTTTCTCCGCCAAATCATTACACGCGGCGTTATTGATGATCAAACCTTCCGGGAAATAGGGGTCGCCATTGAGCACTTGGTTGAGCGCGGCGATCAGAGTTCGCATATCACTCGACTTGGGAATAAAACCGAAAGCGCCGTGGCTTTTCACTTGGGTTACCACGGACGGCTCCTCGCTAGCAGAGACCACCACAATCGGTAAATCCGGGTATTCCGCGCGCAGTTGGATCAACCCCGACATGCCATTGGCGCCCGGCATTTTGAGATCCAGTAGCAACAGATCCGGCTCCTCTTCACGTGCCAGTAGATTGAGCAGTGCTTCTAGAGAATCGGCTTCAAGTAAATTTGCGCCGCTGACCGCCATATGCACCGACTGAAACAGGGCGTTGCGAAACAGAGGGTGATCGTCGGCAATGATAATGGTGTAGGTCGAGTCCATGACGTTAAGCGCTTTTTACTAATTCGTTAATAGAATTATTGTCAGCTTTGCCTTGCTGGACAATATTTATCCGCTAAAAGTCTGATGTAAATCGACTTTTATTAGATTTCTTGCATATACGTGAGAAAAGAAATGAGAAATCGGCAAAGGAAAACGCCAGAGAGGCGACTCTCTGGCATTTAAAAGCGTTATGGGGTAAGCGCGTCCAGATGCGCTAAGAAGGGTTCGGCTGGCATAAAGCCAGTCAGCCGCGCGTTTGAAACAGGGGCTCCCTGTGCATCCCAAAACTCGATGGTCGGCAAACCGAGCACTTGCAGATGTTGCAGCAGCTCAATGTCTTGCGCTTGATTGCGCGTCACATCGGCTTGTAGCAAGACAAATTGCTGCAACTTCGCCGCGACCTGAACATCGTGAAAAGTGTATTTCTCAAACTCTTTACACGCCACACACCAGTCGGCATAAAAGTCGAGCATCACAGGTTTACCGGCTTGTTTGGCCAATTGCAGTTGCTGCTGCAAGTCGGCCACGGAGCTGATGCGCGTGAAGCGCACCTCGTTTACGGACGTCGATGCGCTTTGCGGCGCATACCAATAATGCAACGCAGGCTGCGCCGAGGCGAGTAGACCGAGTACGGCGATGATGCCCAGCGCACTTTGCTTCCAGCCACCAAACTCTAAGCTGTTTTTGACATGGTAAAGCCAGCCAAACGCGGCGATGCCTAATACTGACCACAAGGCGGTCGACCACAGTTCGGGCAGAATGCGTTCCAGAAGGAAAATAGGCGCGGCGAGCAGCACAAAGCCAAACAGGGTTTTGACGCGCTCCATCCAGCCGCCGGCTTTCGGCAAGAGTTTGTTGCCAAATACCGCGACCAGGATCAACGGAATGCCCATGCCCATGGCGAGCGCATACAATGCCACCCCACCCGTGAGCAAGTCGCCGCTTTGAGCCACGTACAGCAGCGCTCCGGAGAGCGGCGCAGTGGTGCAAGGAGAGCAAACCAAGCCAGAAATCGCCCCCATCGCAAACACGCCCAAGCTGCTACCACCTTGCTGCTGATTGCTAAGGTTATTCAGCCAAGTTTGCGCGCGACTTGGCAGTTGCAGGGTATAGAGGCCAAACATCGACAGAGCGAGGGCAACAAAGAGTACACTCAAGCCAATCAGCACATAGGGGTGTTGCATCGCCGCCTGAAATTGCAGGCCAGCGGAAGCGACCACTAAACCAAGCAGCGTGTATGTCAGCGCCATCCCTTGCACATAGTTCAGTGCCAAGCCGAATGCGCGGCGCTGGCTGAGCTGACCGCCGCCGAGCACGATACTGGTGAGGATCGGGTACATGGGCAGAACGCAAGGAGTAAAGGCCAAACCGACGCCCAGTGCCAAAAACAGCAGCGGTGTCCACCAGTTATCTGCTAAGCCAGAAGCCAATTTATCTTGTTGGGTTAAAGGCGCAGCGGGCGAAAGTGTGGATGCGTCTGTCTTGCTGCTGGCCGCAGGTTGGGCAGACGATTTCACGGCTGGCGCTTGGCCATTAGTAAACGACTCAAGCTCAACCACCCGCGTTTCGGGAGGGTAGCAAAAGCCAGCTTTGGCGCAGCCTTGATACTGCACAATCAGTTTTGCTCCGCTTTGCCAGTCTTGCAGGGGAATGTTGACAAACAGCGGCGTCGTGTAGATGTTGACGTCGCCAAAAAATTCATCGCGATATGGCTGGCCGTTTTCCATCTCAATCTCACCGAGGGAGACATTTTCGGCGCTAAAAGAGAGACGCTGCTGGTAGAGGTAATAGCCGTCTTTCACTTGCCAGTCTAGGGTGATGCGATTGTCTTGCTGGAACGAGTTAAATGGAAAAGCCTGGTCGACAGTGACAAATTCACTGCTTCCCGAGGAAAAGCCCGAATTCTGGCTATTGCCAAACAGAGCAAGCGAGGGTGCAGAAAACGTCATGGCACCCAGCAATAAAAGAGTAAACAATGCGCGCATAATATTGGGATCGAAACTTAAGTTGTGGCTAGTGTAACTCACTCAGACCCTGAAACCGCGCAGAAAGTTTCACGTGCATTGGCTTTGTGATGTCGGGCGAAGAAAAAGGGGAACCGAGGTTCCCCAAAATTCTATATCCAGCAAATTACATCAAGATGTTGGTCAGTAGCAGACCAAAGCCAATGCTGAATACCATGCTAAGTAAGCCAGGGATCATAAAGCTGTGGTTGAAGATGTACTTGCCGATGCGCGTTGTGCCTGTGCGGTCAAAGTCAATTGAGGCAATGATTGGGCCGTAGTTAGGAATAAAGAAGTAACCGTTGACCGCAACAAACACCGCAATGATCACCGCTGGCGGCAGCCCCAGCGTGATCGCCACGGGTACCAACACGGCGGTGGTAGCACCTTGGCTGTTCACCATCACCGACAGAGCAAACAGGGCGAAAGCAAATGTCCAAGGCGCGACTTCAACCAGCCCTGACACCGCCTCTTTAACCATAGCGCCGTGACCGCCAATGAAGGTGTCACCCAGCCAAGCGATACCAAAAATGGCGACGATGGCACGCATACCTGCATGGAATACGGAACCTTGGCTGATAGCATTACCATTGGGTTTACACAGCAAAATGATCAGAGCGGCAATAGAAAGCATGACGATTTCAATCGTATGCGCCATGCCCATTGGCGAGCCGTTAAATTGCGGACGCAAGCTTGGCAGGGCACCCATCACCACCACAATGATGGCGCCAAATAAGAATAGTGCGACCGACTTTTTCGCTTGCGGCGTGATTTCAATGTCCGCCACCGATACTTCTTGTTCCATTTCAGCGCGAAACTCTGGGTCTTGCAGACGGCGCTGATATTCAGGATCGTCTTTAAGCTCTACGCCCATCTTATTAACGAACAGACAAGCGCACGCCAAACCGAGAATGGTACTTGGAATGGTGATCATCAGCACGTCCGTGAGAGTGATCCCTTGCGGCTCTAAGAAGGCAACCAAGGCGACCACCGCTGCAGCAATCGGGCTGGCGACAATGGCAAACTGGGAGGCAATCACCGCCATGCTCAGTGGGCGCTCTGGACGGATGCCGCTACGACGGCTCACTTCGGCAATCACAGGCAGTACAGAATAGGCCACGTGACCAGTACCCGCCATCATAGTGAAAAAGTACGTCACCAAAGGTGCGATAAAGGTAATGTGACGAGGGTTGCGGTGTAAAATGTGGGTAGCGATTTTAATCAGGTAATCCAAACCACCTGCGGCTTGCATTGAAGCAGCTGCTGCCACAACCGCCATGATCATTAGCATGACATCGATGGGGGGGCTGGTTGGTTGCATGCCAAAACCAAAGCTGAGAATGGCAAGGCCAATACCGCCCATTACACCTAAGCCGATACCGCCAATCCTTGCACCAATTAGGATACATCCTAATACGATAAGGAACTCAATTAAGAACATCTTAGACTCCTAGAAATGAATAGAAAATAAACTGGCTCTATCCGGCGGTATGTTGGTTTTTTTCTTGCCATGACCCAGCGCAAGCTTTCTCTTTTTTACTGCCGGTAGAAAGTAAAAAGGCTCTGAATCAGAGCCTTTTTTTACTTATTCGTAGCGTTTCGCTTTATAGGTTGGGTGCATAAAGTTTTGCACCGACAAAATGTCATCCAACTCTTCTGAGGTGAGCAAACCGCGTTCAAGGACCACCTCACGCACGCTCTTACCCGTTTCCGCACAAATCTTACCCACGATGTCACCTTCATGGTGGCCGATGTATGGGTTGAGGTAAGTGACGATACCGATAGAGTTGTATACGTAGTTCTCACAGATCTCTTTGTTGACGGTAATGCCATCGATACACTTGTCACGTAGGTTGACACAGGCATTTTGCAGCAGTGAAATCGATTCGAACATCGCCTGACCAATTACAGGCTCCATGACGTTGAGCTGTAGCTGGCCGCCTTCGGCTGCGAAAGAGATCGTGTTGTCGTTGCCCAGCACTTTGAAGCAAACTTGGTTGACCACTTCAGGAATCACTGGGTTTACTTTGGCTGGCATGATGGAAGAGCCTGCTTGCATTTCTGGCAAGTTAAGCTCGTTCAAACCCGCGCGAGGGCCAGAAGAGAGCAGACGTAGGTCGTTACACACCTTAGACAGTTTGACCGCTAGGCGTTTTAGTGCGCCGTGCGCCATCACGTAAGCACCACAGTCTGAGGTTGCTTCAATCAAATCTTCGGCTGGTACCACGTCAAGGCCAGTTACCGCGGCAAGGTGTTTCACCGCAAGCGCTTGGTAGCCTGGAGGGGTATTTAGGCCAGTGCCGATGGCGGTTGCACCTAGGTTCACTTCCAGTAGCAGTTTGGAGGTGTAATCCAGCGCGCGGATCTCTTCGTTCAGCGTCACCGCCCAAGCGTGAAACTCTTGACCAACAGTCATCGGCACCGCGTCTTGCAACTGAGTGCGGCCCATTTTCAAAATGCCGCTGAACTCTTGTGATTTCAGTTCGAACGCGCCTTTGAGGTATTCAATCGCTTCCATCAATTTATGGATGCTGTTGTAAACGGCAATACGGAAACCAGTTGGGTAGGCACAGTTGGTGGATTGGCTCTTGTTGACGTGATCGTTAGGGTTCACCACGTCGTAGCTGCCCTTCTCTTTACCCATCAACTCAAGCGCAATGTTGGCGATCACTTCGTTGGTGTTCATGTTCACCGATGTGCCAGCGCCGCCTTGGAAGACGTCTGATGGGAATTGATCCATGCATTTGCCGGTTTCCAGCATCAGGTCACACGCTTGGATAATGTAATCCGCCACATTCTTTGGAATCGCACCTAACTCGCGGTTAGCCAGTGCGGCGGCTTTTTTGGTCATCACCATGCCACGTACAAACTCAGGTACGTCCGAAATAGTGACATTGGAGATGTTGAAGTTTTCGATAGCGCGCAAAGTATGGATGCCGTAGTACGCATCCGCAGGAACATGACGTTGACCTAATAGATCTTCTTCAATGCGAGTGGCTTGGGTAGGCGCTGGATGCGCTTCAGTTAGGGTAGCCATAACAGGATCCTTAGATGATAATTCTGATAATTTAAAATATTATTTAGCCATATCTGCAATCAGAATCCATTCATCAGAATTTTTGGCTGTAAAATCCGTCCTGACTTATGTAGCACATGATACTGTTCCCAGCGCATAAAAATAGTAAGTGGATCACTATTTTTGCTTTTATTTACTGAATATTTTGCAAAATATAAATGGGTTATGAACAGCGCGCGGGTTTGGCTAAACACGCTTTTTTACAGCTTCAATTTGAGTTGTCAGCGGATTTGCCATTACACTGGAGCAAACTGAGGAGGTCCTGTGTTTCCTGTACTTTTATTGCTTTTTATCTGTGTGCCGATCATCGAAATAGGCCTGTTTATTCAGGTCGGTGGCTTTTTAGGGCTCTGGCCGACGATTGGTTTGGTGTTATTGACCGCGTTTGTCGGCGCGTATCTGGTGCGCAGCCAAGGGTTACAAACATTACTTTCGGTGCAGCAGCGTTTGCAGCAAGGCGAGTTGCCCGCGCAGCAGATTGTTGAAGGGGTGATGTTAGCGGTGGCGGGTGTGCTGCTGCTGACCCCGGGGTTTATGACCGATGCGATGGGAATGGTGGTGTTATTGCCTGCGCCCCGAGCTGCGCTAGCACGCGTATTGATGAGTAAAGTGGTAGTCAAAAGCAGCTTTACGTCGCACTCTTTTGAGCAAGAGACGTTTTCTCACCGTCATCATGATGCTGAGCGAGGCGGACAAACGTTCGAAGGCGAGTTTGAGCGCAAAGACGATGACGAGCACAAACCGAAGCTGAAATAAATCGAGCGAGATAGAGAAAAAGCCGGGATTGCCCGGCTTTTTTATCGTATGTTGGCGGCGTGTTAAACCGCCCCTTCAAAGCCAAGTTGTCGCCACGCTTCGAAGGCAATAATCGCCACCGCGTTCGACAGATTCAAGCTCCGCGCCTCGGGCATCATCGGAATACGAATGCGCTGGCTGGTCGGCAAACTTTCTATCACTTCTTGTGGCAAACCGCGTGTTTCTGGGCCAAACAGCAGGACATCGCCGCGTTGATAGTGAGCGTTAATGTGATGGTCACTGCCTTTGGTGGTGCAGGCGAAGAGACGATATTCACCGCGTGCCTGAAGAAAATCGAGAAAGGCTTGGTAGTTTTTATGGCGTGTCACGCGGGCGAGATCGTGATAATCCAAGCCGGCGCGACGCACTTTCTTCTCTTCCAGATCAAAACCTAACGGTTCAATCAGATGCAAATGTGCGCCGCAGTTGGCGCACAGGCGAATAATGTTGCCAGTATTTGGGGCAATTTCCGGTTCGTAGAGCGCAATATCAAACATGCCATCAAGTTCGTTTAGTCAAGGTGGAGCCAAGTATAAGGCGCTCGCCAGAGCGAGTCCAACAGCGACTCAGCCGATTTTGTTTAAGGGCAAGGTGACGCTGACGCGTAACCCTCCGAGTGGGCTGCGGCTGGCTTTGATCGTGCCACTATGCTGGCGGATGGCGCTTTCGGTAATCGTCAGCCCGAGCCCTGTTCCACCGGAGTGGCGATCGCGAGCGGTGGAAACGCGATAAAAGGGGCGGAAAATCGCCTCGAGTTCGGTTTCGGGGACACCGTCGCCATTGTCATCCACCGTGATGTGCAGTTGCTCGCCGTGGTCGCGTATCTCAACTTGGACTAAGTCCTTTCCGTAGTAAATCGCATTGCGGATCAGATTTTCCACCGCGCTCATTAAGAGTTTGGGGTTGCCCGAAATGGTGCGTGATGGCAGTGGTGAGTAGTTGAGCGTTTTGCCCATTTGTTCTGCTTCAAATTGCGCATCTTGTATGATCTCTTCCCATAAGCTGCTGATGGGTTGATCTTCACGGTCGAGATGGCTGTTCATTTGCATGCGCGACAGTGCCAACAGTTCGGCAATCATCTGCTCTAATCGCTGCGCCTCGGTGTCAATGCGCTGCAACTCGGCACTTTCCCCCTGCTTGCGGGTCGCCAGCGCGTTGGCCATGCGCAGGCGAGTCAGTGGGGAGCGCAGCTCGTGAGAGATATCCGAAAGCAAACGCTGTTGCCCCGAAATCATCTGATTGACCGCTTCCACCATCTGGTTAAAACTCGCGCCCGCTTGGCGGAATTCGGAGGTGCCTTTCTCTAGCGTTGGATCGGTAACAAATTCCCCTTTTGCTACTCGCTGGGCGGCTTTTTCTAATCGCCGTGCAGGTTGGCTCAGCGCCCACGCCAGCCAAAGTAGCAGCGGTGTACTGACCAGCATGACCGCTAAGAGCAGTTGCAAAGGTTGGTCAAACATGCGCAGCAAAAATGGTGGTGGCTGGTTCCACTTGAGACCGACATATAAAAAGTACTCTTTGCCTGCCAAGGTAATCGGGAGCGGGCCTGAAAGCATAAAGCGGCCATAGAGTTTTTGTTGTGGTTTGTCGGGATGCTCCATGCTGGTGACAAAATTTTTCAACGCTTTGATCTGAAAGTCGCTGTGTTTGAGTGTGGTGAGAATGTTGGCGTCGGTGTCGCTGAGGAAAAAGCGTGGCCGGTTGTCGCGTCCGTGGCGCTCGCCCGGACGTTCGAGACGAAAGAGAATTTTGCCCAGATCGCGTTCATCGGCAAAGTCACGTTCGATCTCTTGCTTCGCTTCCAACAGGCGATCGTAATGATCGGGCGGGATCGCATGAGCTTTACGCGGATCAAGGTGTGGCAGCGCCAGCACCGCCATCAACACCAAAAACATGGTGAACCAGAAAATGGCAAAAATGCGCCCATACAGGCTGGTGATCTTGGGCAAACGCATGCTTATTCCTCAACCATCAAATAGCCACGGCCACGCAAGGTTTTGATGCGTGACTTGCCATCGGCTCGCTCGGGAAGCTTTTTGCGTAAATTGGACACGTGCATATCAATGGCGCGATCAAACGCGGCGAGGCGCTTGCCAAGCACATCCAAACTGAGCGTCTCTTTGGTCAGCGTTTCCCCCGGGTTCTGCACAAAATGGCTCAGGAGGGCAAATTCTGTTGAGGTGAGATCTAGTAGGCTCTCTTGGCAATAGGCTTCTTGTCTGCCCGGGTAGAGTTTGAGGTCTTGATACTCAATGCAGTCGCCACCGTTTTTCGCGCCTTTGGGGTTGCTGGTGCGGCGTAAAATCGCTTTGATGCGTGCCAGCAGCTCGCGGTCGCTGAACGGTTTGGGCAAATAGTCGTCGGCACCCAGCTCAAGGCCGAGCACTCGGTCAATCTCTTCCCCTTTGGCGGTCAGCATCAAGACCGGGGTTTCCCAGTGTGCACGCAGGCGTTTTAAGGTGTCGATGCCGTTGAGTTTGGGCATCATCACATCCAATAGAATCAGATCGATCTCTGCCGTCAGTGCCGCAAGGCCACTTTCGCCATCATTCGCTTCGGTGATATTAAATCCTTCGTATGAAAGAACTTCGGTCAGCAAACCGGTCAGCTCGGTGTCGTCGTCAATCAGCAGAATATTGGCCATAGGATTACCTTCACATATCGTCGTTCTGCCTTAATATTACTGTGAAATGGCCGTCAGGTATGAGGAGCAATGTCGCTCTTTACGATACTTTACGCTCTCTATACGCCGCTTTACTCAGGGTTTTGTATTCTAAACTCAAGCGCTGTGAAAGCAGCTCAGAAACAACTGAATGAGTAAGGAATAGATTATGAAAACGGTAAAAAAACTGGTACTGGCTGCGGCGATTCTTCCTTTAACTTTGGCAACCGCAAGTGCGTTTGCTTTCGGTGGTGGTAAAGGCCATCACAAAGGCGGACCTGACGACGAGTGTGGCATGGGAATGGATCGCGGTATCTTCCGTGAGTTGAACCTGACCGATGCACAAAAAGAGCAATTGGACTCGATGCGTCAAGCGGGCCGTAAAGAGATGAAAGCGCAGTCTAAAGGCAAGTTCGCTGACAATCAGGCGGAGCGTCAAGCGCACCATGCTAAAGCGCAAGCGTTAGTGTTAGCCGACACATTCGATGCCAATGCGGCCAATGAGCTGGCGAAAGAGATGGCGGCGAAACAGGCAGATCGCCGTGTGCAAATGTTAGAGAAACAGCACAAGATGCTGAGCGTTCTGACTCCAGAGCAGAAAGCGAAATTTGTTGAGTTACAAAATGAGCGTATGCAGGAGTGCAGTGCGAAAATGCACAAACGCTTTGCAGACAAAGCGGATAATTAATCTCTTAGGGCGACAGCAATGTCGCCCTAATTGTTTCATATTCATTCAATAAAGCGCGAGTTATACTGGCCGTCTGTTGGTTGAGTTTGAAATGATTATGAAACAGCAATATGCACGATTAGTGACCATGGCCGCCTGGACGGCAACTACGGTCGCGACCCTTCTTCTTTTGGTGAAAATCGCCGCTTGGTGGGTGACGGGGTCGGTCAGTTTACTCGCCTCACTGATTGACTCGATGTTGGATATCGCCGCCTCCGTGGTCAATTTGCTGGTGGTGCGCTATGCGTTGCAACCCGCCGACGAAGAGCATACTTTTGGACACGGCAAAGCGGAATCCTTAGCCGCTTTGGCACAAGCGATGTTTATTTCCGGTTCGGCGGTTTTCCTCATCTTAAATGGCGTTGATCGCTTTTTCCGCCCTCACTTGTTGAACTCCCCTGAATACGGCGTTTATGTCAGCTTATTTGCCATGGTGGTGACACTGGGTTTGGTGACGTTTCAAAAACACGTGGTGAAGGCGACGGGAAGTCAGGCAATTGCCGCCGACTCGCTGCATTATCAAAGCGATCTGTTTATGAATGCTGCGATCATGTTGGCCCTTGGCCTGAGTTACTTTGGTGTCGGTCAAGCGGATGCGGTGTTTGCGGTCGGCATTGGTCTATTTATCCTCTACAGCGCGTTCAAAATGGTCAGTGAGGCGGTGCAAACACTGCTCGATCGTAAATTGCCCGACGAAGAACTGGAGCAGATCAACTGCGCGTGCCTAACGGTCGAGCATGTCCTTGGGGTGCATCAGTTGCGCACGCGCATGTCGGGCCCAACGCGTTTTATCCAGTTGCATTTGGAACTCGATGATCATTTACCGCTGATCAAAGCGCATCAAATTGCCGATGAAGTGGAAGCGAAACTGTTGGAATTGTTTCCCGCTTCGGATGTGTTGATTCATCAAGATCCTTATTCTGTGGTGGTCAGCAGCGAGAAAGAGCACATTGAACAGCAGTGGTCTTAAGCGAAAAATTCGCCTTGTCTTGAAGACAAAAAAGGCGTTGTTGACTATCTTTCCATCTACATCTATTAAGATTCCTGATCCTGATATGAATCAACAAAGTTTTACTGCAAAACTGTAATACTCTTACATAAGTAGAAAAGTTACATAAATTTGTGTGTTTTCGTTGGTATTCCTGTAGAGGAAATGTAACATTGCAGACAGATTTTCCCATTATTTAGGTAGCTGGTTACCAGCTACGATAAAGAAAAATTAAATATTGATTGCCAAAGATCGAGGGTGAGCATGATTAAAAAGATCGGTGTTTTGACAAGTGGTGGCGATGCCCCAGGTATGAACGCGGCAATCCGCGGCGTGGTTCGTACAGCATTGGGTGCAGGCCTTGAAGTGTATGGTATCTATGACGGTTACCTTGGTCTCTATGAAGGCCGCATTAAGCCACTTGATCGTTCAAGCGTTTCTGATGTGATCAACCGTGGTGGTACTTTCCTCGGTTCGGCGCGTTTCCCTGAGTTTAGAGAAGTGGCTGTCCGCGAAAAAGCGATCGAAAACCTAAAAGCCCACGGCATTGATGCGCTGGTGGTGATCGGCGGTGACGGTTCGTACATGGGTGCGAAGAAGCTGACGGAAATGGGTTACCCATGTATCGGTCTGCCAGGCACAATCGACAACGATATCGCGGGCACGGATTACACCATCGGTTACCTAACCGCGCTGAACACGGTGATCGAATCGATTGACCGTCTGCGTGATACGTCATCTTCTCACCAGCGTATTTCGATTGTTGAAATCATGGGTCGCCACTGTGGTGATTTGACGCTGATGTCAGCGATTGCCGGTGGTTGTGAGTACATCATCACGCCAGAAACGGGCTTAGATAAAGAGAAGCTGATCAACAACATTAAAGATGGCATCTCGAAAGGTAAGAAACACGCGATCATCGCGCTGACCGAACTGATGATGGATGCCAACCAACTGGCGAAAGAGATCGAAGCGGGTACTGGGCGTGAAACACGCGCGACTGTTTTGGGTCATATTCAGCGTGGTGGTAAACCAACGGCGTTTGACCGCGTTCTTGCTTCTCGCATGGGTAACTACGCTGTACATCTGCTGATGGAAGGTCACGGTGGTCGCTGTGTGGGTATCGTTAAAGAGCAGCTCGTGCATCACGATATCATCGATGCAATTGAGAACATGAAGCGCCCAGTGCGCAATGATTTGTTCAAAGTAGCCGAAGAGCTGTTCTAAGCTGGGTTTAAAGCCATAAAACAAGGCCGCGTCATCACGCGGCCTTTTTCATTGGCTGTTTTCACTGAGTTGTAAATGTGTTTTGCGTTTATTCAACGCATACAGATAACCGCAAATTCCGCCAGCCAAGTTACCCAGCGCAATCCCAACAAACAGGCCTTCAATGGAGTAGAGTTGGCTGCCAAGCCAAGCTGCTGGCAGTGTAAAGAAGAACAGACGCATAAAGCTCCAGCGAAACGCGTTCAGTGGTTCATGCATGGCGTTCAAGGCGCTGACCAACATCATAAGAATGCCGAGAAAGCCGTAACTGGCGGGCACCACCAACAAATAGTGCCACAGGAGATCGCGCACACTCTGTTCCTGCGAAAAGAGACTGGCCAGAGGAATGCTCAGTGGTACCATCATTAAAAACGCCAGCCCTTGAAAGAGCACCGAAAAACGCATGCTGACAAACAGTCCTTGAAAGGCGCGTTGCGGATTTTTCGCCCCTAAGTTTTGCGCCATAAACGGCGTCAGGGACGACGTCAGTGCCATCAACACCAGAATCAATATCGACTCAATGCGCTGCGCCGCGCCATAAGCGGCTACGGCAGCGGTACCGTGACTGGAGAGCATCATCATCAATACCGCACCCGACAGCGGATTCATTGCATTGGATAACGCGGCAGGTGTGCCCACTCTGAGGATTTGCCGCCAATCTTCGCCAAGGCGTTGCCAATGAGGCGCCGCAAGCAGCTTTTCTCGTTTAATCAACACATAGAACGAGCCGCACAGAGCGCCGAACCAGCTAAACGCACTGGCAATCGCCGCGCCTTGAATGCCGAGTTCTGGAAATGGACCGATACCAAAGATCAGCAGCGGATCGAGAACGCCATTGATAAGTCCAGCCAGCATCATAATCTTGGCGGGCGTTTTGGTGTCCCCCGTGGCGCGAATCGCGCTGTTGCCAGCCATCGGGATGACCAACAGTGGAATGGTGAGATACCAGACATGCATGTACTGAGCGATCAGCGGGATGAGCTGCTCTTGCGCGCCAAGTAACGTAAATAGGGGATCCACTGTGAAAAAGCCAAGTGTAGAGGCAAGAGCAACCAGCGCAACGGCCAACAGCAAACCGTGGCTGGTGAAACGCGCGGCTTGGTTGGCATCGCCCTGACCAAGTAGACGGCCAATGCTGGTGGAAAGACCGATGCCGATACCCATGGTGATGCAGTTCACCGCAAACGTCACCGGAAAGGTATAGCTGATCGCTGCGAGTGCTTGGGTACCGAGCAAGGAAACAAAGAAGGTGTCCACCAAGTTAAACATCTGGATCGCTACCATGCCGAAGATCATCGGAATGGTCATTTTGCGTAGTGTGAGTGCGATAGGGGCGGTGAGCAACCCATGTTTATCGAGCATATTAGCGACCACTGAGTGAAAAATGGCAAGGATACAAGAAATCCTAGCTAGCAGCGAGTCAGGGATTTCGACGCAATCCTTTGCTGGACTGTGTGAACTTTTAACTCAATCACAAAAATTTCACCCGCGCCCCTTGGGATCATCATGATCACCCCTTATATAGATAACACTAGGCCTAGAGCCCTGCTTTAGGGCAATTATCAAATCACACATGGAATTTTTCAGGAGAGACGACCGATGAATATTCGTCCGTTACATGATCGAGTTATCGTAGAACGCCAACAAGTTGAATCTAAGTCAGCCGGTGGTATCGTTTTAACTGGTTCTGCTGCAGAGAAGTCAACTCGCGGCGTCGTTCTGGCTGTTGGCAAAGGCCGCATCCTTGAAAACGGCTCTGTGCAGCCGCTGGACGTAAAAGTTGGTGACACCGTGATTTTCGCAGAAAGTTATGGCACCAAAACGGAAAAGATCGACGGTAAAGAAGTTCTGATCATGTCTGAGAACGACATCATGGCAATCGTTGAATAATTCATTCTGAATCACAACGAACTAAAAAACAGAATTTAGAAGGAAAATAAAGATGGCTGCTAAAGACGTTAAATTTGGTAATGACGCGCGTGTAAAAATGCTGGAAGGTGTCAACATTCTGGCCGATGCGGTAAAAGTGACCTTAGGTCCTAAAGGCCGTAACGTAGTACTGGACAAATCGTTCGGTGCACCAGTCATCACCAAAGATGGTGTGTCTGTGGCGCGCGAAATCGAGCTGGAAGACAAGTTCCAGAACATGGGCGCTCAAATGGTGAAGCAAGTGGCTTCACAAGCGAACGATGTGGCGGGTGACGGTACAACAACAGCGACCGTGTTGGCACAGTCGATCGTCAACGAAGGCTTAAAAGCCGTTGCGGCGGGCATGAACCCGATGGACCTAAAACGCGGTATCGACAAAGCGGTAGCAGCGGCGGTTATCGAGCTGAAAGCCCTTTCTAAAGATTGCTCTACCAGCACTGAAATCGAGCAAGTGGGCACTATCTCTGCTAACTCAGACTTAAGTGTGGGTAAAATCATCGCCGAAGCGATGGAAAAAGTGGGTCGCGATGGCGTGATCACGGTTGAAGAAGGTCAAGCACTGCAAGACGAACTGGACGTGGTTGAAGGCATGCAGTTTGACCGTGGTTACCTATCTCCTTACTTCATCAACAACCAAGAAGCGGGTAGCGTAGAGCTAGAGAGCCCATTCATCCTATTGGTTGATAAAAAGATTTCTAACATCCGTGAATTGCTGCCTGCTCTAGAAGCGGTTGCTAAAGCATCACGTCCACTGCTGATCATCGCTGAAGACGTGGAAGGTGAAGCGCTGGCGACACTGGTTGTCAACAACATGCGTGGCATCGTGAAAGTCGCTGCGGTTAAAGCGCCTGGCTTCGGCGACCGTCGTAAAGCGATGCTACAAGACATTGCGATCCTCACTGGCGGTACGGTGATTTCTGAAGAAGTTGGCCTTGAGCTGGAAAAAGCGACGCTGGAAGATTTAGGTCAAGCGAAACGCGTGTCTATCACCAAAGAAAACACCACCATCATCGATGGCATGGGTGAAGAAGCGATGATCCAAGGTCGCGTGGTACAGATTCGTCAGCAAATCGAAGAAGCGACTTCAGACTACGACAAAGAGAAACTGCAAGAGCGCGTTGCTAAGCTAGCGGGCGGCGTTGCGGTTATCAAAGTAGGCGCAGCCACTGAAGTGGAAATGAAAGAGAAGAAAGACCGCGTAGAAGACGCACTGCACGCGACTCGCGCTGCGGTTGAAGAAGGCGTGGTTGCTGGCGGTGGTGTTGCACTGATTCGTGTTGCCTCTAAACTGGTTGACCTAAAAGGTGATAACGAAGAGCAAAACGTGGGTATCCGCGTAGCACTACGCGCGATGGAAGCGCCAATTCGCCAAATCACCAAAAACGCGGGTGATGAAGAATCGGTTGTGGCAAACAATGTGAAAGCGGGTGAAGGCTCTTACGGCTACAACGCGGCAACGGGTGAATACGGCGACATGCTGGAAATGGGTATCCTAGATCCAACTAAAGTAACTCGTTCTGCGCTGCAGTTCGCCGCTTCAGTTGCTGGCCTGATGATCACCACTGAAGCGATGGTGACCGATCTACCACAAAAAGATGCGGGCATGCCAGATATGGGTGGCATGGGCGGTATGGGTGGCATGGGCATGATGTAATCATCCCACGGCACTAAGCCTAAATGAGAAAAGCTGAGGAGCGATCCTCAGCTTTTTTATTATCTGAAATCCATCCAAAGTTGATGCAGAGCGCAGAAGATTTTACGCTTTATTGACGATGCAAAGAACGCCCCAGCCTTGATTATTACTTAACTAATTGATTTTTTAACTTTATTCTATCTATTTTCTAGCAATATCATTTTTTACAATACAATGACCTGTCTTTATTGAACATCGTTCATAATCATCGCGTTCTGGGTATGAATAGCTACCCTTTAGTAAATCAGTCGTGATCAGTGGAGACGAAAAATGAAAAAGAGTGTAATCGCAATGGCGGTGGTAGCGCTGAGCTCAACAACAGCGATGGCGGCAACTCCGGTGATGTTTTCTTCGCTTAATAACTTCAATGCGCCAGATGAAAATGCCGTATCCGGTGTTCGTTTGGCGGCGCTCTACGGTAAGGTCGAAGAGTTGAAAGGGGTTGATGTAGCGGTGGTTGGTCTTTCAGAAACCGATCGTACCACAGGGGTAAACTTGGGTTTGTTTGGCGCGTCAAAAGTGAATCAAGAGATGACAGGTGCATCGCTTGGTTTCTTTAACTGGAATACCGGAAAAACTACTGGTGCCAACATTGGCGCGGTGAACATCACTAACGATGTGAAAGGGGCCAACGTGAGTTTTGTCAACTACTCCGAAGGTAATACCATGGTGGATGTGGGCGCGGCGAACTTCTCTGACACCTCAACCGTTCAGGTCGGTGTGTTCAACAAAACGGCGAAGATTGAAGGCGTGCAGATCGGTCTGATTAACTGTGCCGACAACGGTTTCTTCCCTTGCTTCCCGCTGATCAACTTCGCGAAGTAACTACTTCGTTAAATAAGTACTTCGCTCCCGTCGAGCGGTGGCAACGTTGACAACTAGCCTAAAAAACAACCCCGGACATGATCCGGGGTTTCTTATGACTTGCTGCGCGCAAATTATTTAATCAGGCGGGAAGAGCTTCTGCGCTGTTGAATTTTTTGATGTACTCCTCGGCGCAGTGCCTGAATGCGGTTTTCGGCTTTATCGACACCGAGTAGCACTGCCAAGGCGAGTAACGTGATCAGCACTGACTGGTGCATCAAGCCTAGCCCGATCATCATTCCCATAGAAGCCAGCACCCAAATCACGGCGGCGGATGTGACGCCGTGGATCTTGCCATCTTGCGTCATCATCACCCCAGCGCCCAAAAAGCCAACGCCAGTAATGATCTGCCCAAGCACGCGCGCTTGATCTAAGGTGTTGGGAGAGAGGTACACCGCCATCGACATAAAAAAGTAGGTACCAGAAATGATCAGAATCGACGTACGGATACCGACGGGCTTACCGCGTGTTTGACGCTCCGCGCCAATAAGAACGCCATTGAGCGCGCAGCACAGTAAGGCCGGCCAGCTAAATGGTTCTATATTCAGAAAAGTGTCTAAAGTCTCTTGCATGCTACCCCCGCAATTTTCGCGGAGTATGCGTATTGGGCGCGATGAGATCGAACAAAAGTTTTTGCTGGTAACGACAATTACTCTAAATGCAAATCGAGCGGTGTTTTACTTGGCCGGCCGCCAATTTCACGCGTCAATTTCGGCACTAAGTAACCGGAAACACGCGTAATGACTCCGTGAATAATGCGCTTCGCTTGTTGGTCGTCAACAAAGAAATGAGCCGCTCCTTGCACCTTGTCCAAAACATGCAAGTAGTAGGGCAAAATACCAGCATCAAACAGCGATTCGCTCAACGCGACTTGCTCATCCACCGTGTCGTTGACTCCCTTGAGCAGCACACTTTGGTTAAGTAGTGTCACGCCAACCTGTTTGAGCTTGGCAAGTTGCGTGGTGAGTTCATGATTGATTTCGTTGGCGTGATTAATGTGAGTCACCAAAATCACTTGCAGGCGTGTACTGGCCAGTGTTTGGCACAGTTCCTCTGTCACTCGCGCTGGAATGACGACGGGCAAGCGGCTATGAACTCTCAGCCGCTTAATGTGAGGAATCGCGGCAATATGTTCAACCAGCCATTGGATCTCATCGTCTTTCGCCATCAGTGGATCGCCACCGGAGAGAATGACTTCATTGAGTTCTTGGTGCTCGGCGATGTACTGCAAACTACGCTGCCAAGCGAATTTGTTGCCTTTGTTTTCCTGGTATGGAAAGTGACGACGAAAACAGTATCGGCAGTTGATCGCACAGCCACCTTTGACAATCATCAGCGCGCGATTGCGGTATTTGTGCAGCAGGCCGGGGATCTCGTTGCCTTGCTCCTCAAGCGGATCATGAGAAAAGCCTTCGTGAACCTCAAACTCGTCACTGAGTGGTAAAACTTGTCTAAGCAAAGGGTCGTGTGGGTTACCTTTTTCCATTCTGGCGACAAAGCTGCGGGGAACGCGCTGTGCAAACAGCTTGCGCGCCGCAAACCCTGCTTGCCACGGCGTGGGATCGATCTCTAACATCTGCAACAAGCTTGTCGGATCTGAGATCCCATTCGCTAGCTGTTTGAGCCAGTTTTGCTCAACAGTTTCGACTTTTCGGGTTATTATATGCGGCATTGAATTTAGCTCTAAGAACGTAAGAGGAAAAAATGGCTACAGTTAGCACCAATGAATTTAAAGGCGGTCTGAAACTTATGATTGACAGCGAGCCTTGCGTAATTCTAGAAAACGAATACGTGAAGCCGGGTAAAGGTCAGGCATTCAACCGTGTTAAAATTCGTAAACTTCTTTCTGGTAAAGTGCTAGAAAAAACATTTAAGTCTGGCGACACCTGTGAGGTCGCAGACGTTATGGATATCGACCTAGATTATCTCTATTCAGACGGCGAATTCTACCACTTTATGAACAATCAAACCTTCGAACAGATTGCTGCTGATGCGAAAGCGGTTGGTGAGAGTGTGAAGTGGTTGGTAGAAAACAACAGCTGTATGCTGACTCTGTGGAATGGTAACCCAATCGCGGTGACACCACCAAACTTCGTTGAATTGGAAGTGACTGAAACCGATCCTGGCCTGAAAGGCGATACTCAAGGCACAGGCGGCAAGCCAGCAACGCTATCAACCGGTGCGGTTGTTCGCGTTCCGCTCTTCATCCAAATCGGCGAAGTGATCAAAGTGGACACTCGCAGTGGTGAATACGTTGGCCGTGTAAAATAATTTTTCACCTTAGATTAAGGTCGCTTCGGCGGCCTTTTTTCTGTCAGCTATACCCGCCGCACAGAAAAAAAGCTGGCGCGAAATCGCCAGCTTTTTGTTTGCTTAGATTGGTGTGCTTGGAAAAGCCTTACAGCATGAAAAGAAACACCACCGCGAGGGCTGAAATGAGGCCAGCAAAGGCGTAGCAGCCAATTTTGCCCACCACACCAGCGTGGATTTTCAAGTCATGCATGCCGTGGTGAACACGGTGCATCGCATGCCACATCGGCAGTGCTAAGGTGCCGATGATAAACAGGGCACCGATAATGCTGGTGGCGAAACTGACTACGCGTTCGTAACTTAACGCTTGCGCATCGATAATGCCAAGCGGGGCAAGAATACCCAGAACGAGCACTGTTACGGGGGTGATCATGGCAAACCAAGTACCGCCAGCACCAAACAGGCTCCACCAAATTGGCTCATCAGAACGTTTCGGTGCGGTATTTACGGAATAATTGGGTTTCATAGTCAAAGCTCCTTACACCACAACGAGAACGATCAGCGAAATCAAGGCCACGGCGGCCCATTGTGCCAACACGATGATTTTCTTATCCACTAATTTGCCACCGAGACGGATCGGCATCACTTGCGGCATCATGCTAAAGAAGGTTTGCGCGTGCAGTAAGCTACCCGCCAAAGCCACGATATTGATGGCGATCACCAGCGGATTGGCCATGAACGCCAGCCAAGTTTGCCATGCCTCTGGTCCCTTCACTAAAGCACCCAAACCAAAAGTAAGGAAGAGAGTGAAAAGGATCAGCGGAAGCACGGTTGCTTCACGCAGCATGTAAAAACGGTAGAAAGGATGACTCTTCCACCAAGTGCGTTTGATTTCGCGAACATAAGGTTTACGGTTACTCATCCTAAGCCTCCACTTTCTTTGGTGTGCCGTCAGGTTTTAGCATGGCGATAACAAAGTCCATCGACGACTCGACTTTGCCTTGGTTAACCGCTGCCGCTGGGTCAACGTGTTTTGGACACACTTCTGAGCAGTAGCCGACAAACGTACAGCCCCACGCGCCGTTTTCACCGTTGATCAGCTTCATACGTTCAGCTTTACCGTTGTCACGGCTGTCCAAGTTGTAGCGGTGAGCCAGCGTCAAGGCCGCAGGGCCGATAAACTCAGGATTGAGGCCGAACTGCGGACAGGCCGCGTAGCACAAACCACAGTTGATGCAGCCAGCGAACTGTTTGTATCTCGCCATCTGTTCTGGAGTTTGCAAGTTGGTGCCATCTTCAGGTTT
Organism: Vibrio sp. S234-5; assembly: GCF_000960595.1. NCBI lineage: Bacteria > Pseudomonadati > Pseudomonadota > Gammaproteobacteria > Vibrionales > Vibrionaceae > Vibrio > Vibrio sp. S234-5. The sequence continues at coordinate 18,228 of NZ_JZAM01000114.1, read as the reverse complement.
ACGATCATTACCGATGATGTAAGGTTTGATTGCTTCAAGACGTTCAATAAACGGCGTCATATCGACAATCAAGTCTTTCTCGATTGGGAAGTTGGCGAGTGGCTCGATCTTCACCCCATCTGGGTAGTCACGCAAAAAGCTCTTACATGCCAGTTTTGGCACGCCGTTGGCCATGATGCCGCATGAGCCACAAATCGCCATTCGGCATGACCAGCGGTAGGAAAGGTGTTTATCCAAGTGGTCTTTGACATAACCGAGTGCATCAAGCACCGACATAGTGTCATCAAATGGCACTTCAAAGGCTTGGAAGTACGGTTCTGCGTCGGTTGCTGGGTCGTAACGCAGAATGTCTACTTTTTGAATGCGATTGGCTGACATTATGCTTGCTCCTCTGCATTTTTCTCGGCGGCTTTGGCGGCTTCTTCAGCGGCGGCTTTCTCTGCCGCTTCGCCATACAGACGCGCTTTCGGCTGAGATTTAGTGATCTTCACATCGCTGTAGCTGATGCTTGGCGCATTGTCAGCTTGGTAGAAGGCCAGTGAGTGTTTCAGGAAGTTCACGTCGTCACGCTCGGTACAACCATCGTCAAGGCGTTGGTGAGCACCGCGAGATTCTTTACGTAAAATCGCAGAGTGAACCATCGCTTCCGCCACTTCTAGGCCGTAACCGACTTCGATGGCGTAGAGAAGATCGGTGTTGAACACCTTGCCTTTGTCTTTGATGCTGATGCGTTTGTAACGTGCTTTTAGCTCAGTGATTTTGTCGATGGTGGCCTGCATCAAATCTTCTTGACGGTAGATACCACAGCCCGCTTCCATGGTGTGACCCATTTCCGTGCGGATGTCTGCCCAGTTTTCATCGCCTTCTTGGTTCATCAGTGCCGCAATGCGTGCTTCAACCGCTTTGACTTGCTCGGCAATTGACGCTTCGTTCCAGCCTTTGAATTCTCCTGCACGTTTCACTGCGTTTTCCCCAGCGACGCGGCCAAACACCACGAACTCGGCCAGCGAGTTAGAGCCCAGACGGTTGGCACCGTGTAGACCAACAGAGGCACATTCACCGACGGCGAACAGACCTTTGATTCGGGTTTCACACTCTTTATCGGTCTCGATACCGCCCATGGTGTAGTGCACGGTTGGACGAATGGGGATCGGCTCTTTGGCGGGGTCGACGTTGACGTACGCTTTGGCGAGTTCACAAATAAACGGTAGACGCTCTTGCAGGTACTCTTCACCTAAGTGGCGCAGGTCAAGGTGTACCACATCACCAAGAGGGTGTTTGATGGTGTTGCCTTTTTGCTGTTCGTGCCAGAACGCTTGTGACACTTTATCGCGTGGGCCAAGCTCCATGTATTTGTTCTTCGGCTGACCAACTGGTGTTTCCGGGCCCATGCCGTAGTCTTGCAGGTAACGATAGCCGTTTTTATTGACGATAATACCGCCTTCACCTCGGCAGCCTTCGGTCATCAGAATGCCCGTGCCAGGTAGGCCAGTTGGGTGGTATTGCACAAATTCCATGTCACGCAGCGGCACACCGTGGCGATAAGCCATCGCCATGCCGTCACCGGTTACAATACCGCCGTTGGTGTTACAGTGGTAAACGCGACCCGCACCACCCGTCGCCAGTACTACGGATTTGGCTTTGATGGTGACCAGTTCGCCTTCCGACATATGGATAGCAATCAGCCCTTGCACTTCACCCTCATCAACCAGCAGATCGACCACAAAATATTCGTCAAAGCGCTTGATGTTGGAGTACTTCATGGAAGTTTGGAAGAGGGTGTGCAGCATGTGGAAACCCGTTTTGTCAGCCGCAAACCAAGTCCGTTCAACCTTCATGCCGCCGAAGCGACGCACGTTGACTTCCCCGTTTTCTTTCCGGCTCCAAGGACAACCCCATTGCTCCATCTGGATCATTTCTCGGGTTGCATTGGCAACAAAGTATTCAACAACATCCTGTTCACAAAGCCAGTCACCACCGCCAACGGTATCGTTGAAGTGGTTGTCCAGGCTATCCTCATCCTTGATAACTGCTGCTGAGCCACCTTCTGCGGCGACCGTATGGGAGCGCATTGGGTAGACCTTAGAAATCAGTGCGACTTCCAGATCTGGGTTTGCTTCAGCCGCTGCAATAGCAGTACGAAGACCAGCGCCGCCAGCGCCGATGACCGCGATATCTGTGATAATGGTTTGCACAGTTATCCTCCAGTGTGTGAGTGCGGGGTAATCCGCTTGTTATTGTGAGCTTGAGAAACTGGGCGGGCCATATTCCCCAAAAGTAGTACGGTTAGTGTAGAAGAGCCGCGCAGGAGAAAAATTGATGTATTTAGGTTTTTGCAGCGGAAATGCAAATATGAGCATAGAATTTACACGTTATGTGATACTTATCACGGCCAAGGGATTTTGTGGCTCAAGCCTTTGCGGAACAAGGTGTTAACCGAATGTTGCCGACAATTTTCCTGCTCAATACAGGGGGAAGAACTAGCACGATTTATGTGTTGTACTACGTAAATTTTGCGCTTGTTACCTTACTCGCCAGCGCTTGCAAAGGGGCAAAAAGCTGGTAACTTCCATGCCCTAGCTATCCATATGAGTAACCCAAGATGTCGACTGATTGGCAACCTACTGCTTCTATCCCGCAATTGCGCCAGCGCGCCGCGCTGATCGCGCGCATTCGTCAATTTTTTGCCCAGCGTAATGTGCTGGAAGTGGATACGCCCGCCATGAGTCATGCGACCGTCACGGATGTGCATTTGCACACCTTTCAAACTCAGTTTGTCGGGCCCGGCTATGCGCAAGGGAGCCCACTGTTTCTCATGACTAGCCCTGAGTTTCATATGAAACGCCTGCTGGCAGCGGGCAGTGGCTGCATTTATCAACTCGGCAAGGCGTTTCGCAATGAAGAGAATGGTCGTTATCACAATCCAGAATTCACCATGCTCGAATGGTATCGTGTCGGCTTTGACCACCACGCGCTGATGGATGAAATGGACGAGCTGTTGCAATTGGTATTGAGCACAGCCCCTGCCGAGCGTATGACCTACCAAGAAGCGTTTCTGCGCGTATTAGGGGTTTGCCCGTTGCAGGCGAGCATGACTGAGCTCAAACTCAGCGCCTCTGAGTTAGGTTTGAGTGATATCGCCGAGGCAGAAGAAGATCGCGATACTTTGCTACAGTTGCTGTTTAGCATCGGGGTCGAAGGAAAAATTGGCCAGCAAGTGCCTGCATTTGTCTACGATTTTCCCGCTTCACAAGCGGCGCTGGCTAAGATCAACCCAAGCGATCCGCGCGTGGCGGATCGTTTTGAGGTCTATTTCAAAGGGATCGAACTGGCGAACGGTTTCCATGAACTCGACAACGCACAAGAGCAGTTACGCCGATTTGAGCAAGATAACCGCAAACGTGTTGAGATGGGCTTGGCGGAACAACCGATTGATTATCATTTGATCGCGGCGTTGCAATCTGGCCTGCCAGAGTGTGCCGGCGTGGCGCTCGGGGTTGATCGTTTGATCATGCTGGCGCTGGGGTGCGATCACATCGATCAAGTGACCGCTTTTCCTTTTCCGATTGCTTGAGCGTGCCAGATGCTAAAAAAATGCGCGTTACTTTTGCTGTATGCTGCGGTTATCGCCGTATTGTCATTGCGTCCATCCAGCAGCTGGCAACAATGGGGTAGCTTGGCTCATCTCGATAAATTGCAGCATATGGCGGCGTATTGCTGCTTCTCGCTTTTGGCTGCTTATCTGATTCGCTCTTGGCGACGCCGCTGCCTCGCGGCGGCAGGCATTCTGCTCTTCAGTGCTGGGATAGAGGTGGTTCAAGGCTTGGTTGGTCGTGAGTCTTCCTGGTTGGATCTGTTGGCCAATCTGTGCGGAATTATACTAGGCTTACTAACGTATAAGCTCTACCTCGTTTGTCGATATCGTACGGTGAAATCGATATACTCAAGCGGCTAGGACGTTGATCTCTTTCCGCGCCGCACGTGTCAGTTCGGTATGAAAGGTGGATGCGCCAACGCCGACTTATCTTTCTAGGAAAGGGATTACAACATAATAATGAAAACACGTGAGAAGATCGTTTACGGAGCCTTGGAACTCTTTAACCGCCATGGGGAAAGGAGTATCACCACCAATCACATTGCTGAGCATGTTGAAATCAGCCCAGGCAACCTTTATTACCACTTTCGCAATAAACAAGAAATTGTGCGCGAAATTTTCACCCTCTACGCGCAGGAGCTACTTGAGCGATTCGCGCCAGTGCAAGGGCAGCAAGAGAGCCTGACCCTGTTGAAGCACTACTTGGACTCCATTTTCACCTTGATGTGGAAATACCGTTTCTTTTACGCCAATTTGCCAGAAATTCTCTCCCGCGATGAGCAGCTGCACGAGCAGTACATTCAAGTGCAGGAGAAGCTCCAAGCTAACTTGGTGGCGATCATGCAAGAGTTTGTTGAACTTGAGCTGCTCAGTTTAGAGAAAACGGAGTTGACCTCATTGGTGAGAACGCTGCATCTGATTGCCAGCAGTTGGCTGGCTTATCAGTCCGCGATGTCGCTGAAAGTGGCGATCACAGAACAAGTTGTCCGCCAAGGGATGTTGCAGATGTTGGCCGTGGTCAAACCCGTTGCCACCGAACAAGGCATGGAACAGTTGCTGCTGTTTGAAGATGGGATTCGCGCTCTGCACGTTTAGTTTTCACCAGTTCTGTACAAAACGTAGTGCTGATATGACCATAGGCTATGACTCATGGCTTTATGGTCTTTGACTTTTATATTGCCGAAGTAACAATACGCCAGAGAATCAATTGGATAGGGATGTTATTGACGGATGAACTACGATATTTTTAACGGCGATGCTGATGGCATTATTGCTTTGCTGCAATGGCGCTTCGCCCATCCCACAACGTCGACGCTGATTACCGGGGTTAAACGCGATATCCAGTTGCTCGAACAAGTGACGGCGAAAGTGGGTGACACGCTGACGGTGCTCGATCTCTCGATGGAGAAAAACCGTGTTGGTCTCGAACGTGCTCTGGCGAATGGCGCTGAGGTTTTTTACGCCGATCATCATCAGTCTGGTCCGATCCCTCAGCACGCTTCGTTATACGCGCACATCGATCTTGATGCGGATACTTGTACCGCGCTGATTATTGACCGTCTGCTCGCTGGGCGCTTTCATCATTGGGCCATCACTGCGGCGTATGGCGACAATTTGATTGTTAAAGCCAATGCCTTGGCAGAACAGGCGGGGCTTAGTCCGACCCAGCAAGCGCAGCTGCGAGAACTCGGCACCTTAATCAACTACAACGGCTACGGTGAGCAGATTGACGACCTGCATTTTCATCCCGCCCACCTTTACCAACATCTCAGCCGCTACGCTTCACCGTTTGATGTGTTGGCGGATATGAACTCCGCCTTTTATCAGTTGCAAAGCGCGTATCAGCAAGACATGGCCGCGGCACAAGCGATTGAGCCGCTCTATTGTTGCGGTCGAGTGTCGGTGACCTTATTGCCAGACTGTGCGTGGTCGCGTCGCATCAGCGGTGTGTATGGCAACTGGCTCGCCAATCAAGAGCCCAGCCGCGCGCATGCTGTGCTCACGCACAATCAGGGTGACTCGTACACCGTATCGCTGCGCGCACCACTCAACAATAAACAAGGGGCGGGGGAGATTTGTGCTCAGTTCTCCACCGGCGGAGGACGAGCGGCGGCGGCAGGGATTAATGCCTTGGATAAAAATCAGGTTGAGCGTTTAATCGAACTGTTGCAAGCGTATTACGACCAATAAAACGGATAGGCGGCTAAGGTGCGACAGCGATTAGCGCACCATCCAGTGTCTCGGGTTTTGTGCCTCACTGTTGCGGCGGATCTCGAAATAGAGCGAAGGACGATTTTGCCCGCCCGTGTCTCCGGCCAGTGCGATCACTTCGCCAGCGGTCACTTTGTCTCCCTCTTTTTTCAGCAGGGCTTGGTTGTAGCCGTACAGCGTCATGTCACCTTTGCCGTGATCAAGCAGCACCACCAAACCGTAGCCGCGCAAGTACTCTGCAAATACCACCGTTCCCGGGTAGACGGCTTTGACCTGCTGCCCATAGGTGGCCGAAAGTACCACACCTTTCCAGTTGATCTGCCCGGTTTGGCGGGTGCCGAAACTATGCAGCACACTCCCTTTAAGCGGCCAAGGCAGCTTGCCTTTTTGCCGCTCAAGGCCGTCCATAGGAATGGCGTTGCGTTTGGCCGCTTTGGCCATTTCCGCTTTCAGGCGTGTTTCGTTTCGTTGCAGCTCTGCCAGATAGTTTTTGTCATCCGCAATGCTTTGCCGGATGCTACCGAGCGTTTTCTTGCGCTGTGACTGGGTTTTCGCCAGTTGATCGCGTTTCGCCGATTGCTGTTTGAGTAGAGCTTCGATTTGCCCTTGTTCTAGCAATTTTTGCTGTTTACTGTGCTCTAACTCAGCGCTGGTGGTTTCCAACTGCGAGATAGTTTCGCTGCGTGCTTTGGCAAGGTATTGAAAATATTGACTGATGCGATCTTGCTCCACTCCTTGGTTAAGGAGTGAAACGGACGACTTGGCGCGTTGCGTCACGTAGTAGGTTTGCAGCAGCTCCGCTAAACGTTCGGTTTGGCGCTTTTTTTGCGTCTCCAACTCATCGATACGTTCTTCCAATTTCCCAATGTTAGCGCGCGAGGTGGCGAGCGCCTGACGCGACTGGGCGATCTCTTTCTCCAGTTGGTTAATGCCCAGCTCTTGCTCTTTCAGTGACTTTTGTAAATCGTCCAACTGTTTTTCTTGGGTTGAAAGCGATTTCTGCTGGCGTGAGATTTCGCCTTTGACGCCTTGCAATTCGGAATCGGAGGCCGCCAGAGAAGCTGTACTAGGAAAAAGTAGAAGAACGCCGAGGGAAATCAGCAAGGAGCTTGAAAGAGTTGATTTCTGTTTTACCACGTACGTTCTTTCCTGAGTTGGAAGGTTAAAAAGCCGCGCCAATCGCCCTATCGACGTGCATCATATGCCGTCACCATCGATGAAGTTTTGCGTTTTGCCGTTAAAACCTTGGTCCATATCGAATGACGGTTTGTCGGTTCTGGGGCGCCCAACGATACGTGCAGGCACACCAGCCACCGTTGTATGTGGCGGAACGGGTTGTAACACCACGGAACAAGAGCCGATTTTCGCTCCTTCGCCGACTTCGATATTGCCAAGAATTTTGGCTCCAGCGCCAATCATCACGCCTTCGCGAATTTTCGGGTGACGATCACCGCACTCTTTGCCTGTACCGCCAAGCGTCACGTCTTGCAAAATAGAAACGTCGTCTTCGACCACCGCCGTTTCACCAATGACGATCCCCGTTGCGTGGTCAAGCATGATGCCTTTACCAATGCGCGCCGCAGGATGGATGTCGACCTGGCAGGCGACTGAAATTTGGTTTTGCAAGTAAGTGGCAAGGGCGAAGCGGCCCTGCTTCCAAAGCCAGTTGGCCACGCGGTAGCCTTGCAGCGCGTGATAACCTTTGAGATACAGCAGCGGAATGGAATACATCGAGACGGCCGGGTCACGGTTGACTGTCGCGCAGATGTCACACGCCGCAGAATCGGTAATGTTGGGATCGGCGGCAAAAGCCTCTTCCACCACTTCACGCACGGCCATCGCTGGCATGGACGCGGTGTTGAGTTTGTTGGCCAGAATATAACTCAGGGCCGCACCCAGACTGTCGTGTTTAATGATGGTCGCGTGGTAAAAGCTGGCCAGCATCGGCTCTTGCTCGGACAATTGACGCGCTTCTCTGACAATCCCCTGCCAGACGTTTTTTTTCTCACAGTGTTTCATTGGGCCTTCTTTGCACAAACCACTTGCGCTTTTCCTGATTATTTTCCTTCGGATTTCTTGTCGCGCGCCAATAAGTCTTGAGCGGCCAGACGCGCATCCTTTCCTTGATACAATACTTGATAGATCTGGTCAACAATCGGCATCTCTACGCCCATGCGTTGTGCCAGCATCCACACTTCCTTGGTGTTGCGATAGCCTTCGACCACTTGGCCGATCTCTTGTTGTGCGGTATCGACATCTTTGCCTTGGCCCAAGGCCAAGCCAAAGCGGCGGTTACGCGATTGGTTGTCGGTGCAGGTCAAGACCAGATCGCCCAATCCGGCCATGCCCATAAAGGTTTCTGGTTGAGCGCCAAGTGCGGCGCCGAGGCGACACATCTCCGCCAAGCCACGAGTGATCAAGGCCGTACGCGCATTAGCACCAAACCCGATACCATCGGACATACCCGCTCCGATGGCAATGACGTTTTTGACCGCGCCGCCAAGTTGCATGCCAGTAAAATCACGGTTAGCGTAAACGCGGAAGGTTTTACTGCAATGGATCTTTTCTTGCAGGTCGGCAACAAATTGTGCGTCAGGTGACGCCACAGAAATGGCGGTCGGCATGCCTGCGGCAAGCTCTTTAGCAAAGGTTGGCCCAGACAGTACCGCCAAAGAGTAGTTCTCTCCCAGCGCATCAAACGCCACATCTTTCAGCAGTCGCCCCGTTTCAGGCTCTAAGCCTTTGGTTGCCCAGCAAATGCGTGAATCGGCACGCAGATAAGGCTGGAGGCTGTTGAGCACTTGACCAAACACGTGGCTTGGCACCACGACCAAAAGATCGCGGCTCGCTTGCACCGCTTTTTGCAGATCCGATTCCACGATCAGGCTCGGTGGAAATTCGATACCCGGAAGAAAAACGCGGTTTTCGCGATCCGCTTCCAGAGTCGCCATGTGCTCAGGATCGTGTCCCCAAAGGATCACATTTGCTCCGTTACGGGAAAGTGAGATCGCCAAAGAGGTTCCGTAGGAGCCTGCGCCAATCACCGTCATGGAAATCGCTTTGTTGTACGCGTTAGTCACCTGAGATTGTGTCATGCTGTAGCCTGATGGTTGGTTGGAGAAAGATGGAGCGAGTATAACGTGAAACGTTACCGCTCTGGACAAATTACTTTACCCTCAAAGAGCGTTGTCACGCCTTTGTTTGTGGTGTTGCCACATACCATTGTGGGTGAAACAAAAAATGCACATAACATCGGTGTGAGATGCGCTGTGCATTTTAGTCAATCTGATCGGGAAAAGTCACAAAAAGAGGGACTTATTCCTCAGTGGCACCTTGTTGGGCCGCTTGCTGTTGCAGGTAGTTCATAAACAGAGCATCGAAGTTAACGGGTGCTAGGTTTAGTTGTGGGAACGTCCCTTTAACCACCAAGCTTGAGATGGTCTCGCGCGCGTATGGGAAGAGAATGTTCGGGCAGAATGCGCCTAGGCAATGAGCTAACTGACCAGCTTCCATTTTCTCTGCAGTGAAAATACCACCTTGTTGCACTTCACATAGGAATGCCGTTTCTTCAGCGTTTTTCACTGTCACAGTCAGACGTAAAACCACTTCATAAACGCCTTCGCCTAGCTCACGGCTTTGCGTGTCGAGATCCAGTTTCACGTCTGGGTTCCAATCTTTTTGGAACATCATTGGTGAGTTAGGTGCTTCAAAAGAAACGTCTTTTAGGAAGATACGTTGAATTGCAAACTGTTGTTGGTTGTCTTGCGGTGCTGCTTCAGCCATTTTTAAATCCTTCAATAATCGTAAATTCAGGCGTGTCAGTATATGCCTTGAATGTGTCTGCCTTGAGACTAACCGAGCCACACAATGATGACTAGAAGAAGCCTTAATTCCGTGCCAAACGTCACATCTTTCTTGGCTGACTGCGCTGATTTTAGTCAGTCAGCCAAGATTGGATGGTGATTAACGTTTGCTGCGTACCAGGGGCAGGTTCGCTTCACTCCAGGCAATCAAACCATTTCTGAGCAGGTTTACATTCTCAAAACCGGCTTTAGCCAGTAGGTTTGCACTTTCTTGGGCGGTTTGACCCGTCTTGCATACAACGATGATTGGGTCTGATTTGTGGTTTTCAAGACCAGCGAAATTACCCGCCTTGATTTCTGATGGCAAAATGTGAACTGCGTCGGTGATATGACCTTTTTTGAACTCGTCTTTGGTGCGGATATCGACCACCACGCCATTTTGTCGGTTGATCAGTGTGGTCATATCATTCACACCGATCACTTTGTAAGCCGCAGTGGCTGATTTTACAAAGCTCATGATCAGAGCGATAAAGATGCCAACCCACGCCAGCGACATAATCATGTTCTGCTGAAAAAACTCGATGTACTCTTGCATGTTCCTAGTTCTCGAAGCATAAATCTAACAATAAAAGTGGCAAGGAGTATAACGAGGTTCCGCTTGACTGGCGAGTCAGTTAATACTTTCTCACCAATAATTGGGATCTCTTCTAGGGGAATGGTTGCAAAAATACACCCGCTAAAGCTATTAGATCGATTGGTAATATCCACTTTTAAAATCGTGTTGGGTGGTGAATGATAGTGGTATTGACGCCTGACAAATCGGCAAAAGCGGGCTTTTTGGGGTAAGTTGCAAACATATCGCCATTGACAATGTAATATTGCAACAGGAAATCACCAACATAATTTGATCTTATCCTACAGTTCCGCTTCAAAAGTGTAGTAAAATTACGCTAGTTTTGTTTCAAGGCATGCTAGGGCTTGGAGCCCTGTGCCGAAAGTTACTAAAATTTGACGAGGTCATCACTATGTCTGCTAAGAAGCCTTTGGCTCTGGTTATTCTTGACGGTTACGGTTACCGTGAAGAAACTGCAAACAACGCAATTGCAAACGCAAAAACACCGGTTATGGACGCGCTGATTGCGAACAATCCGAACACTCTTATCTCTGCTTCTGGTATGGACGTGGGCTTGCCTGACGGTCAAATGGGTAACTCAGAAGTGGGCCACACGAATATCGGCGCTGGCCGCGTGGTTTACCAAGATCTGACTCGCATCACCAAATCTATTCTCGACGGTGAATTCCAACAGACGCCAGCGCTGGTTGAAGCGGTTGACGCTGCGGTGAGCGCGGGTAAAGCGGTTCACATCATGGGTCTGATGTCTCCTGGTGGCGTTCACTCACACGAAGATCACATCTACGCGGCAGTGGAAATGGCGGCTGAGCGTGGCGCTGAGAAAATCTACCTTCACTGCTTCCTAGATGGACGTGACACCCCCCCTCGCAGTGCCGAAGGCTCTCTAAAACGTTTCCAAGATCTGTTTGCCAAATTGGGCAAAGGCCGAGTGGCGTCTCTGGTAGGGCGTTACTACGCGATGGACCGTGACAACAACTGGGATCGTGTACAAGTGGCGTACGATTTGCTAACGCAAGCGAAAGCCGAGTTTACGGTTGATTCAGCGGTTGCGGGCCTTGAAGCAGCGTACGCGCGTGGCGAAAACGATGAGTTTGTTAAAGCAACGGAAATCAAAGCAGAAGGTCAAGAAACGGCGGCGATGCAAGATGGCGACGCGGTGATCTTCATGAACTACCGTGCTGACCGTGCGCGTCAAATCACGCGTACTTTCGTCACGGATTTTGCTAGCTTTGAACGCGATGTATTCCCTGCGGTTAATTTCGTGATGTTGACGCAATACGCGGCAGACATTCCGCTAGCGGCGGCGTTTCCACCTGCCTCGTTGGAAAACACTTACGGCGAGTGGCTGTCAAAACTGGGTCAAACTCAGCTACGTATCTCTGAAACAGAGAAATACGCACACGTGACGTTCTTCTTCAATGGTGGCGTAGAAAACGAATTTGCTGGTGAAGAGCGTCAACTCGTGGCTTCGCCGAAAGTGGCGACCTACGATCTGCAGCCAGAAATGAGCTCACCAGAACTGACTGAAAAATTGGTTGCCGCCATCAAGTCTGGCAAATACGACACCATCATCTGTAACTATCCAAACGCAGACATGGTTGGCCATACTGGCGTCTACGAAGCGGCTGAAAAAGCGATTGAAGCACTGGATGAAAGTGTGGGTAAAGTGGTTGCCGCAATCAAAGAAGTGGGCGGTCAACTGCTGATTACCGCAGACCACGGTAACGCTGAAATGATGGTGGACCCAGAAACGGGCGGTATTCACACTGCGCACACTAGCCTGCCTGTACCACTTATCTACGTGGGTGACAAAGCGGTGGAGTTCAAGGACGGCGGTAAACTGTCTGATCTTGCGCCGACTATGCTCTCTCTAGCGGGTCTGGAAATTCCAGCAGAAATGTCGGGCCAAGTGCTAGTGAAGTAACCCTAAGCAACGTGTTAAAAAGCCTGGAACGAATCCAGGCTTTTTTGTATCTGTGCATTGTGATGAGTGATTATTGTCGGTGAGGCTCTGCCCAACAGAGGGTCACTGAACCAAAATTCCTGTGCCAGTCACGGCGATGATCGCACCAAGCCAAGCATAACGGTTTGGACGCTGTTTGGTGTAGATCCACAAGATTGGTAGCAGCATGATTGGCGTGGTTGAAGAGAGCAGGGCAACCATACCCACATTGCCTTCTCGCAAGGCATACAGGATCAGCGTCATACCGACCGCCATGGCGAGAAAGCCATTGATTGCCGTAATGTAGAACATTTGCCAAGTCATAGTTTGCGTTGGCCGCGCGATTTTCGCGCCACTAAAACGCAGCGCACTGTGAGCGATGAAGGCACTGATCATTCGAATTGCGGAGGCGGCGACGGGGTCGATGGCCGTTTGCATCACGGGCTTGGCGATAATTCCGCCGAGTGCCTGGCACAAAGCCGCCGTTAAACCCAAGCCCACACCAATCCAAACACTGCCTTTGATCGTTTCTAAACTGTGTTGACGGCTGCCGCGTCGGCCAAAAAATATCGCCAGCACCACACCAGAAAAGACGAAGCTGGAACCGATAAACTCCATCGTGGAGAGGGTTTCGCTAAACAGAAAGTAGCCCAAGATGGTAGAGAACACTGCGTGACAAGAAAAAAGTAGCCCGGCCTGACGCGGCCCCATGCGATTGAGGCAAGCAAACAGCGCCGTGTCACCGATAAAAATCCCAATCAGCCCTGAGAGAATCATGGGCACTAGGTGTTCTTGCCCGACACTCGCCCAGCCACCTGTGAACCAAGCCATGCTGGAGAGGATCACGGCTGTGCAACCCATTCGCCAGCGGCTGTAGGCAAACGAGCCTAAGTGCTGTGCAGGCGTGACAGAAAGTAAACTGGCGACAGCCCAAAGCAGAGCCGCCGCCAGCGCAAGCCATTCAAATCCCATAGAAAGGTGATCCCGTAAGCGAAAAGATCACCAATATGCCTTAACTTCACCCAGGAGCAAAGAGGCGTGCAGAAGAATTTGTTACCCCAAAATCAGCACCGCAGCATAAACGATGGCTAAACCAATCACACCGACTAACAGCCCCACTTTGGCCATGTCTTTGCTTTCGATCAGACCCGTCGAGTAGGCGAGAGAGTTGGGCGGCGTTGACACTGGCAAAATCATCCCGAGTGACGCTGAAAAAGCCACCACGACCAGTAACCCTTGCAAACCACCCACCGAGGAGAGGCTACTCATTGACGTGCCAATCGCCGCCGCTATCGGCATGAGTAAGTTGGCGGTGGCGGTATTGGACATAAAATTGGCCATTAACCAACAGACCAACGACAGCGCGACGACAATTGCAAAGGGTGAAAGGGATTGATAGTCGATGGCATGCGCCAGCGCTTTTGCCAGTCCGGTTTTATCTAGACCGATGCCAATAGCAATTCCCCCGGCGACCAGCCAGAGTACATCCCAGTTGATCTGCTTGAGCTCTTCTTTGCCCATAATGCCTGTTAAGGTGAAGACGGCGAGAGGAATGATCGCCACTACATAGGTGTTCATGCCGTGCACTTGCGTGGTCATCCACAGCAATATGGTTAGCGCAAAGGTGATGTAAACCACTATCGCGCGCCAGCTGCGCTTAAATTTGCCATCCAACTTAAGCGTCATGGTCGCTTCGTTGGACGGAAAAAGTTTTTGCAGCAAAAACCAAGCAATGGTCAGTTGCACCAACACAAAAGGCAGGCCCATCGACATCCAACTGAGAAAATCGATGCTGTTGGCGCCAGTCAGATACTGTAAGGCGATAGCGTTGGGCGGCGTGCCGATGGGGGTTGCAATACCGCCGGTGTTCGCCGCAATCGGAATACAGAGCACGAGCGCTTTGATACCTAAGTCCCCTTTGGGCGCAGAGGCGACAATCGGCCCAAGTAGCGCCAACATCATCACAGTGGTGGCGGTGTTGGACATAAACATAGAAAAAACCGCGGTGATCAGCATCAGGCCCAGCATAATAAATTTGGGCTGGTGGCCAAAGGGTTTGAGCAATACGCGTGCAAGGTTGTTGTCCAGTTCGTATTTAGACGCGGCGATAGCGAGAGCAAAGCCCCCCATAAACAAGATGATGATCGGCGACGAGAAGGCAGAAAAAATATCGGTATAGGCGATGAGATTACCTAGCTCATGCCCTTCGGGCGGGCGACGAAAAAAGTGCAAGCCTTTATTGGATATCATGATCAGTTCAAGCGCGATGATCAAAATAGAAGTCGCAAACACGGGGACGGGTTCGAGGACCCAAAGCAGCGCTGCGAGCAGGAAAATCGCCAGCAAACGATGTTGGATCAGCGTGAGATTGTCGATTGGGATTGCATCAATCGGCATCCACAAGACGCCAATCGGTATGGCAAAACAGATCAGCAGTTTCCATACCACGTCAGAAGTCAGTTTTGGCATGCATCGCACCTTAGCAATTTACGGTGGCATCAGGTTAAACGATTGTGAATTTTGCGTCTTAGAGGCGGGTTGAAGTTTCTAAACTTGCGCTGTTTTTCCACCAATGGTTTGTTTTTTGTCAAAAAAACAAAAAAAGCCCTTGCTGGGTGCAAGGGCTGATTCGTCAGTCACTGTTTAGCGGTTACTGCTTGTGCGCATAAGGTGTGCCGAGGCGTGTCTGAGCCCCGTTATGCATCGAGTCATCGAAGCGAATCGCGTCTTTGGCAAACAGGTTGATAACGGTTGAACCCAGTTTAAAGCGGCCCATCTCGTCACCTTTTTTCAGGATCACCGCGTTGTGTCCCTGAGCTGGGTAATCCCATTTGTGGACTGTGTTGCCACGTGGCGGGGTAATCGTCCCTGCCCAGATTTGCTCGATACTGCCGACAATCGTAGCGCCGACCAACACTTGAGCCATCGGACCGAAAGCCGTATCGAAAATACACACTACACGCTCGTTGCGCGCGAACAGGTTCGGAACGTTTTCAGCCGTTAGCGGATTTACCGAGAAGAGATCGCCAGGAACGTAAATCATCTGACGCAAGGTGCCATCACAAGGCATATGCACGCGGTGATAATCACGTGGTGAAAGATACAAGGTGGCGAAAGTGCCGTCTTTGAACTCTTCTGCCAGCGCCGCATCGCCGCCAAGCAGCTCTTGCGCCGAAAAATCATGGCCTTTGGCTTGGATTAGACGACCATCGGTGATCGGGCCAAACTGGCTAACACAAGCGTCAGCCGGATGAGTGATGATGTCATCACCTTGAGTGATGGGGCGCGCGCCATCTTTTAATTCACGGACAAAGAATTCGTTGAAGGTTTTGTAGTGAGCAGGATCGGCGTGTTTCGCTTCTGCCATATTCACATTGTATTGCTTGATGAACCAGCGAATGATCGCTGTGGTTAGACCGCCAGCTTTGGCTGATGCCAGTTTACCCACTAAGCGAGTTAGGCCATGTTGTGGAATCCAGTACTGCAGTCCAACTTTAATCTTATCCATTGTAAATACCGATAATGTTTGTGTGATTCTTGTTTCGGGCGCGTGATGTTACTGAAATTTATTTCGCTTGTCAGCAAGTGGTGACGAAATCTTACACAACTACAGATCCGCTTTTTTGTTGCGCGAATACTGTCGATTGGCTTTATTTTCCGCCATGCTTTCAATGATTCGATGGTAGTTTTCGTAACGAATGGGGCTGATCTCGCCTTTCTCCACCGCCTCACGCAGAATGCAGCCTGGGTCATCGCCATGTTTGCAATCTCGGAACTTACAAGCACCAAGATAGGGGCGAAATTCGATATAAGCGTTGGTCACTTCATCGGCTTCGAGGTGCCACAAACCAAACTCACGCACACCGGGTGAGTCAATCAGGTCGCCGCCGGAAGGAATGTGATACAAACGAGCAGCAGTGGTGGTATGTTGGCCCAAGCCAGACATTTCGGACACTTCACCCTCTTCCACATCCAGCTCTGGGATTAACGCATTAACCAAGCTGGATTTACCCACTCCCGATTGACCGACGAAAATGTTGATGCGTTCTCCAAGCTGCGCTTCGAGTTCGGCAATGCCTTCGCCCGATCGCTTACTCACGTATAGGACTTTGTAGCCAATCTTTTCGTATTCGGTTAACCAAGTTTTGTATTGCTTGAGATCCTCATCTTGCAGCAGATCAATCTTGTTCAGCACCAAAATTGGGGCGATATGCAGCGTTTCTGCCGCTATGAGATAGCGATCGATAATATTGAGCGAAAGCTCCGGTAAGACGGAAGAAACGATGATCATCTGATCGATGTTGGCCGCAACTGGCTTAAGGCCGTCGTAATAGTCCGGGCGAGTTAAAATCGAACTCCTTGGCTCTACAGCTTCCACCACCCCAGAAATGCCCGCCATCGATTCGAGCCCTTTTCGCCAAATCACTTTGTCTCCCGACACCAGTGATTCAATACCACGACGCAGATTGCAGCGCTCGATATCACCGCTTTCCAGATCTTCAATATCAGCGTGTTGACCAAAACGAGTGATCACCAATCCACGCTTACTGTCGCCGAGCATGGTCTCATCCCACTGCACAGTATCAGACGGTTTATTCAAACGTTTTTGTTGATTGTCACGTACCCGACGTACTTGACCTTTGGTTAGCTTTTTCTTTTTTGCCACGATAAGTTACTTAATTGATTGAGCGATAACGCGACAAGTATGACGGTTTTGTCGCTTTTGTCGAAGTATCTTGTTGCCACTATTTTGAGGTATAGTACCCGTTTTATCAGCAAACAAATAGGCAACTCCTCTATGTCTTTTAGCGATCAAAACTTAATTTGGATCGATCTTGAGATGACAGGTTTAGATCCTGATACGCATAAAATCATCGAAATCGCCTCTATTGTCACCGATAGTGAGCTGAATATTTTAGCGGAAGGACCAGTATTGGCGATTCATCAATCGGATGAAGAGTTAGCAAAGATGGATGAGTGGTGCACCAATACACATACAGCTAGCGGTCTTGTTGATCGAGTGCGTGCCAGCATGGTATCGGAGCAGGAAGCAGTTGAACAAACGCTGCGTTTTCTTGAGCAGTGGGTTCCACAAGGCGTGTCGCCAATTTGTGGCAACAGTATTGGTCAGGACAGACGTTTTCTTTACCGCCATATGCCTAAACTCGAAGAGTATTTCCACTATCGTTACATCGACGTCAGCACGCTAAAAGAGTTGGCGAAGCGTTGGAACCCTGAAATCCTTACCGGTTTTTCAAAGCGTGGTACCCACCTTGCTCTTGATGATATCCGCGAGTCGATTGCCGAATTGAAGTACTATCGCCAGACCATTTTTAACATCTGATAGGGCGATTCTTTCTTCGTTGGGCGGCGAATTTTTGCTTTGTTTGGGTGTTTTTTCAGCGAGTAAAAAAAAATTAAGTTTTTTTTCACTAAAGGACTTGCATCACTTAGAAATGCTCTTATAATTCGCAGCCCTGAACAGCGGAAAACGTTGTGAATGCGACACTAGCTCAGTTGGTAGAGCGCAACCTTGCCAAGGTTGAGGTCACGAGTTCGAACCTCGTGTGTCGCTCCAGAATTTATAGTTGTCATCGTACTTAACGGTGAAATGCGACACTAGCTCAGTTGGTAGAGCGCAACCTTGCCAAGGTTGAGGTCACGCCTTTTTGTTTTTAAAGAAGGGAACCTCGTGTGTCGCTCCAAATTGAAGTTGTCATCGTACTTAACGATGAAATGCGACACTAGCTCAGTTGGTAGAGCGCAACCTTGCCAAGGTTGAGGTCACGAGTTCGAACCTCGTGTGTCACTCCAAATTGAATTTGTCATCGTACTTAACGGTGAAATGCGACACTAACTCAGTTGATGAGCAAACCTTGCCAAGGTTGAGGTCACGCCTTTTTGTTTTAAAGAAGTGAACCTCGTGTGTCGCTCCATTTTCTCTTAAGTAAAATGGTATAGTACTTATCGTGCTTAACGGTAATATCGGACGCGGGATGGAGCAGCTTGGTAGCTCGTCGGGCTCATAACCCGAAGGTCGTTG
>NZ_JZAM01000113.1:0-32582 GCF_000960595.1 Vibrio sp. S234-5 | reverse complement strand
TTGGCTTTTCCTTCAGCCCTTGTAATCCTTCTTCAAGAAAAGTGTGAACCCACTTATTAACACTGGTTCGGCTCACCATAAGAAACTTGGCGATTTGGGTGCGAGAGTGTCCCTCTTTGAAATGAGCAAGAGCCAGTAATCTCATTTTCATTTGAATGGATTTTTGCTGGCTAGCGAGTTTTTTGAAGTTGATATTATTAAGGTTATCCATGGCGAATAAGCTCTATCGTTGAATGGCCTTAATTAGATCATGTTTTTTCTTAGATTGCATAAGATTGATTTAGATAGCGTAAAGTGACTCCTGTAACCTTTTGTTTCTGCATAGCATCAAGCATAGATTTCCGCTGGGAACGGGGGTTTTAAACTCGCTATTTTGACTGTGGTGGTTACAATATCGTCGCATTCAAATTGTGAGGTTCGTTATGGGGCAACTGGCTATATTGGGGTTTATCGCTTTAGGGGGGGCTTTTGGTGCCTGCTCTCGTTATCTGGTGTCTGAGCTCTGTGTTTTATTACTTGGGCGCGGTTTTCCCTATGGAACCTTGACTGTGAACGTTGTCGGGTCATTTGTGATGGGGCTTTTGATCGCTGCATTCGAAAGCGAAATGCTCGCGACTGAACCTTGGCGGCAAGTTATCGGTTTGGGCTTTCTTGGTGCCTTGACGACCTTTTCGACGTTCTCCATGGACAATGTGCTGCTGATACAGCAGGGTGCTTTCCTTAAGATGGGGTTGAATATTCTGCTCAATGTTACTCTAAGTGTTGGCGCTGCATGGCTTGGATTTCAGCTCTTAAAGCAGTGATGTTCAAATCTAATTTTCCAACAAATTTTTTACAGGTCGGCTTGGTTTAACCAAGTCGATTGCTTATAATCGCTTCACTTGTCGGAGTGCCATAAGGCTGAGACCGTTTATTCGGGATCCGTTGAACCTGATCAGGTTAAGACCTGCGAAGGGAACAAGAGAAGATTTTGGTAGCTAAATTCTACTAGTGTCTTATCAAAGTTCGAATTTTGCGCGCAGAGCCATCTGCAATTTGTGTATGTTCGATCCCTCTTGTCGCATCTTTCCGCCAAGCATTTTCATCCGTCACCTTTTTATCTTGCATAACAAGAAAGGAAAAATGCTATGTCGAATCGCAAGCAAGCGAGACTGGAAGCCAAACAGTTCATTGATACTCTTTCAGTACAAGCGTACCCCAATTCCAACAAAATTTATGTCGAAGGTTCTCGGCCTGATATTCGAGTGCCAATGCGTGAAATATCGCTGGCGGATAGCCTTATCGGTGGTTCAAAAGATGCCCCTATTTTGGCGCCCAATGAGCCGATTAGAGTCTACGATACGTCTGGCGTTTATACCGATCCACAGCACACTATTGACCTCTATAGCGGTTTGCCCAAGCTAAGAGAGGGCTGGATTGCCGAACGTGGTGACACTGAAGTTCTCGATGAAGTGAGCTCGACCTACACCAAACAGCGTTTAGACGACGAGACGTTGGACGAGTTACGTTACGGCAATTTACCGCGTATTCGTCGTGCCAAAACGGGGTATTGTGTTACGCAATTGCATTACGCACGTAAGGGTATTATCACGCCCGAGATGGAATTCATTGCGCTGCGTGAGAATATGGGCAGAGCACAATATTGCGATGAGGTATTAACTCAGCAGCATTCCGGGCAGAGTTTTGGAGCCAATCTTCCTAAGGAAATTACCGCAGAGTTTGTCCGCCGAGAAGTGGCAGAAGGACGTGCGATTATCCCTTCCAATATCAATCACCCTGAGTCTGAGCCAATGATCATTGGCCGTAACTTCCTGGTCAAAGTGAACGCTAACATTGGCAACTCTTCAGTCACATCTTCAATTGAAGAAGAAGTGGAAAAGCTGGTTTGGGCAACGCGCTGGGGTGGCGATACCGTCATGGATCTCTCTACAGGACGTAACATTCACGAAACTCGCGAGTGGATCCTGCGCAATAGCCCAGTGCCAATTGGTACAGTCCCTATGTACCAAGCTTTAGAGAAGGTAAATGGTATTGCGGAAAATCTAAACTGGGAAGTGATGCGCGATACACTGATTGAACAGGCAGAGCAGGGCGTTGATTATTTCACTATCCATGCCGGCCTATTGTTGCGTTATATTCCGATGACGGCGAAGCGTGTGACCGGGATTGTCTCTCGTGGCGGCTCCATCATTGCCAAGTGGTGTCTGGCACACCATCAAGAGAGTTTTTTGTATACCCACTTCCGGGAAATCTGCGAGATTTGTGCGATATATGATGTAGCGCTTTCTTTGGGGGATGGCCTGCGTCCCGGCTCCGTTGCGGATGCGAACGATGAAGCGCAGTTTGCTGAGCTAAGAACGCTGGGAGAATTGACTAAGATTGCTTGGGAATACGACGTTCAGGTGATTATCGAAGGCCCTGGGCATGTGCCGATGCACATGATCAAAGAGAACATGGACGAACAGCTTAAGCATTGTCATGAAGCGCCGTTTTATACCCTTGGCCCGTTAACCACGGATATTGCCCCCGGTTATGACCACATCACCTCTGGGATTGGCGCGGCGATGATAGGTTGGTATGGCTGCGCGATGCTTTGTTATGTAACGCCAAAAGAACATCTTGGGCTGCCCAATAAAGAAGATGTGCAAACAGGGCTAATTACCTACAAACTGGCCGCGCATGCTGCGGACTTAGCTAAGGGTCATCCGGGAGCTCAAGTGCGTGACAACGCGTTATCAAAAGCCCGTTTTGAGTTCCGCTGGCAAGACCAATTCAATCTGTCGCTCGATCCGGATACTGCTCGTGCTTATCACGATGAAACGCTACCACAAGAATCGGGCAAGGTTGCCCATTTCTGTTCTATGTGTGGACCCAAATTCTGTTCGATGAAAATCTCTCAAGAAGTCCGTGAGTACGCCAAGGACTTACAAACGGCTGAAGGTGAAGCGATTGAAATTAAGCTGATTGACGATCCACTGGAAGGAATGCGACAAAAATCGGCAGAGTTTAAAGCCTCTGGCTCAGAGCTCTATCACCCTGCTGCCATGGCCAATGTGGAGGAATAAGCATGAAACTGCTGATCCCATCCGATATCATCGAAGTGACCGGAGATATTCAGCAGTGTTTGCTTTTGGCAGAACAGCAAGGCTTTGCCATTGAGCATATCGAGTTGGGTATTAGCCCGACTCGGACATTGCAACTGATTTCTAACGAAGAACATTTCGTTGTTGCCACCGATCTGTTGGATAAAGACCAAATTCAAACCACTGAGTATCACTGCTGTTTGTGTTATTTGTCGGCAGCGTCGATAGAGTCTTTTACGATGGATTCGCGTAAGGTCTTTATTCATCTCAACGACTCCAATGGCGATAAGTACGATGTTTGGACGAATCCTCTCAATCAGCAACGTCAAGCGCTGAGAGTCACTGAAGGTAGCCTGCTTTCCCGAGCAGCTATGCGTCGTCATTTAGTGTGGTTTATCACCTTATCCGCACTGAGTTTTCCACTAGAAGATAGCCTCACTTTGGCAAGAGCGATGTTGAATGTTTCACGTGAAACATGGGCATTTGAGTACTGCGCTTTTCCAACACCCGTCCTAGAACACAAGGATCTTGATATTCGCCTTGAATGGCAGCTGGCCAATTTGAACAAGGGTTTTCCCAAGCTGGAACCACATAGCCTTGGATTGTATCCAGTAGTGGACAGTGTTGAATGGATAGAAAAGCTTTTGCCACTGGGGATCAAAACCATACAGCTGAGAATAAAACAACCAGAACGAGTCGATTTAGAAGCGCAGATCATTCGTGCGATTGAACTAGGACGTGAGTATAACGCACAGGTGTTTATTAATGACTATTGGCAGCTTGCTATCAAACATGGCGCCTTTGGTGTGCACTTAGGCCAAGAAGACCTGCAAGCGTCCAATCTTACCCAGTTGGCAGGAGCTGGGATTGCTCTTGGGCTTTCAACGCATGGTTATTACGAACTGCTGCGTATCGTGCAACTCGCGCCAAGCTATATCGCGCTCGGTCATATTTTTCCGACCACCACGAAACAGATGCCGTCTCAGCCACAAGGTCTGACTCGTTTAGCGCTCTATCAGAAACTGATAGACACCATTCCCTATGGTGAGCAAAAGGGAATACCTACCGTTGCTATAGGTGGTATTGATCTTGGCAATGCAAGTCAAGTTTGGCAAACCGGTGTCACATCGCTCGCTGTGGTGCGGGCAATCACGCAAGTCAATAATGTCCAAAGGGCGATTGGTGAATTTAAAGAGGTCATGGTGAGTAATTCGGAACAGCGCAGTTGTGCTCCATCCTTACATTACGATCATCTTCAGAAGGAGTGTAGTCATGTTGAGTAATGATCTATTCCTTCGCTATCAACGGCAAATCGCATTGGAGGAAGTCGGTGAATCTGGCCAGCTACGCCTTAGCGAAGCTTCGGTTTTGCTAATTGGATGCGGTGGGCTGGGGTGTGCGGCTGCGCTCTACCTCGCGGGCGCCGGGGTTGGTCGTTTGGTTTTGGTAGATGATGATACAGTCGACGTGAGCAATTTACAGCGACAAGTAGCCTTTCGCAGTCGCGATGTTGCCAGCAGTAAATCGGATGCTTTGCGTAACCAGCTCAATCAGCTAAATTCCGAGACCCATATTCGCGTCCTGAATCAGCGCATCAGCGGCACACAATTGAGCATGGAAGTGATGATGGCCGATGTGGTGTTGGACTGTACCGACAATTTCCCCAGTCGCCAAGCAATTAGCCTCGCTTGTTTACAGCAGCGGAAGCCGTTGATATCGGCTGCGGCGATTGGCTGGCTTGGGCAGTTTGGCGTGTTTGACTACACGGCTAGCGATAGCGCGACCGCCTGTTATCACTGCCTCTATCCTTTTGATGAGGCTGAGCAGAGTCAGCGTTGTAGTGATCTTGGTGTCATGGGGCCAGTGGTCGGTATTCTTGGCAACTACCAAGCATTGGCAGCAATACAAAAGCTTGCAACTGGGCGTTTTCATCTAGCGAGCAATCAACTGCATTTGTTTGATGGCTTAACCATGAAGTGGCAGACAATAAATACCGTTCGCGACGCGCGCTGTGCTCATTGTGGCAATGTGGCTTGAAGGGGAAGAGTAATGGAATCGATAGCGATTGTGTTTAATGGTCTGCCGCAGCAAATCGCAACCGGTAAGACACTGCAACAGATGATAGATGAGTTCTCTTTGCCAAGTCAGGGTTGCGTATTTGCGGTCAATAACCAAGTCGTACCGCGAAGTGAATGGCAAACGCGAGTGTTGTGTGAGGGAGATAGTATCTCGCTGTTTCAAGCGATTGCAGGAGGGTAGCGCTATGTTGAAGATCGCAGATAAAGAATTTAGCTCAAGATTATTTACTGGAACGGGGAAATTTGCCAATAGCCAGTTAATGGCCAAAGCGATCACCGCTAGCGGCTCTCAGCTTGCAACCATGGCACTGAAAAGAGTCGACATTACGGGCCGTCATGATGACATTCTTTCTCCCTTGGTGGCTGCGGGTATTTATTTGTTACCCAATACTTCCGGGGCAAAGAACGCTCAAGATGCGATATTCGCTGCCCATCTGGCTCGAGAGGCGCTCGGTACTCACTGGCTGAAACTGGAAATTCACCCTGACCCTAAGTACTTGATGCCCGATCCGATTGAGACATTGGCGGCGGCGGAACAACTGGTGAAAGATGGCTTTATCGTGTTGCCGTATTGTCACGCCGATCCGGTCCTGTGTAAGCGACTGGAAGAGGTGGGATGCGCCGCAGTGATGCCTTTGGGCGCGCCAATCGGTTCAAACAAAGGGCTGGTTTCGGCAGATTTCCTACAAATCATCATCGACCAAGCCAAGGTTCCTGTGGTGGTCGATGCCGGGATTGGTGCTCCTTCACACGCGGCTCGCGCGATGGAGTTGGGGGCCGATGCCGTTCTTGTCAACACGGCGATTGCCACAGCGAGTGATCCTGTGGCAATGGCCCATGCTTTTAGGCTTGCGATTGAAGCAGGACGGGCAGCTTACATGGCGGGCTTAGCCGGACAAGTTTCCCATGCCATAGCTTCAAGTCCACTGACTTCATTCTTGGATTGTTGAGGAAACACGCATGAGTTTTGTTGAGTGTTTTAATCAGCTAAATTGGGATGATGTGGCTTTGTCTATTCGGGCAAAAACGTCAAAAGAGGTGGAGCGGGCACTGAGTAAAGAAAAGTTGGATCTCGAAGACTTCAAGGCGTTGATATCACCCGTTGCCGAAAGCTATTTGGAAGCGATGGCGCAACGTTCTTATGCTCTTACGCGAAAACGGTTTGGCAATACGGTCTCACTCTATATCCCTCTCTACCTCTCAAACCTGTGTGCCAATGCGTGCACCTACTGTGGTTTTTCAATGGAAAACCGCATTAAGCGTCGCACGCTTAATCAAGTCGAAATTGCCGCAGAAATTGCAGCAATCAAGCGGATGAATTTTGATAGTGTGCTGCTCGTGACTGGTGAACATGAGACAAAAGTCGGCATGAATTACTTTCGTCAAGTTTTGCCGATGATTAAGCAACAGTTCAACTATTTGGCGATGGAAGTGCAACCTTTGCAGCAAGAGCAATACGAGGAACTGATTTCGCTCGGATTGGATGCGGTGATGGTTTACCAAGAAACGTATCATCCGTCGACCTATGCTCAGCATCATCTGCGCGGTAACAAAACCAATTTTGAATTTCGTTTGGAAACCCCCGATCGCCTCGCGCGCGCTGGCATCGACAAAATTGGGATTGGCGCTTTGATTGGTTTGGAGGATTGGCGTACCGACTGTTTTTTTGCCGCTGCGCATCTTGAGTATTTAGAACGCACTTACTGGCAGACGCGCTACTCCATCTCATTTCCTCGTCTTCGACCATGTGCAGGGGCATTACAACCGAAATCGGAGATGACAGATAAGCAATTGGTGCAACTGATTTGTGCCTACCGACTGTTTAACCCTGAGGTAGAGCTCTCTTTGTCCACCCGCGAGTCTGCCTTTTTTAGAGACAATGTCTTACCGCTCGGCATTACGTCAATGTCTGCCGCCTCAAAAACCCAGCCTGGTGGCTATGTAATGGCGGATGTCGAACTGGAGCAATTTGAAATCAGTGATGAGCGCAGTGCTGAGTCAGTGGCGGCGATGATTCGCAGCAAAGGCTTTGAACCTGTTTGGCGTGATTGGCATAGTGCTTATTCAGGGCTACGCAACTGAGCTTGGGACACTAACGCGGATAGAAAGGTGAGTGTTTCACGTGAAACAAAAGGGTTGAGGCAACTGCCTCAACCCTTTTTACTTGTGAACTAATTAGCAAATGACTAATTCGGCACACATTGGCACTGTGTAGGTCGGTGTTAATTGCGAACTAGGTGCTAATTGCGAGCTAATGGCTGCGTTGCGGCTGATAGCCAAGCTTTCACGTCACTATCCACCAATGGGCTGAGCGCGTGCCAAACTTTTTGATGATAATCGTTGAGCCAATTTAGCTCCGCGTCTGTCAGCATATCGACATTAATGTTCCGCTTGTCGATCGGGCATCGAGTCAAGGATTCAAAAGTCAGCACAGGGAAATCCCCTTGTGTTGGCTGCTCGACCACCAACTCCAGATTCTCAATACGGATACCAAATGCATCAGCACGGTAATAGCCCGGTTCATTAGAAAGCACCATGCCGGCCACCAGTGGGACATCAATCTGTCGCTTGGAGATGCTGGCAGGGCCTTCATGCACGCTGAGGAAATGGCCAACACCATGACCGGTGCCGTGATCATAGTCGAATCCTTCTGCCCAAAGATGCTGACGGGCTAACGTATCAATTTGATAACCACGTGTGCCTTTAGGGAAGTGTGCGCTGGCCACACCGATGTGACCTTTCAGTACCAACGTGAACTGTTTGATCATCTCTGCGCTTGGATTACCGATAGCAATTGTACGCGTGATGTCGGTAGTGCCATCCAGATATTGGCCGCCTGAGTCAACCAGATACAGAGTATCCATTTGCAACTGTCCTGGCTTGGGCTGGTTTTCATGATTGTAGTGGCACATGGCAGCATTGCTGCCCGCCGCTGAAATCGTGTCAAAGCTGAGGTCTTTCAGGGTCGGATCTTGGCGGCGAATCGCTTCCAGCTTGTCGGCCAGTGTTGCTTCATCATGCAGGTGACCCGCAGCGACTTCTGCGTCCAGCCAACAAAGGAACTTAGACATTGCTACACCATCACGAACATGACACGCTTTCATGCCAGCAATCTCAACGGCGTTTTTCGCCGCTTTTGGCATCAAGCAAGGATCGGCGGCACTGATTACCTCTGCGCCCGCATTTTGTAGCACCAACTTGAACCAAGCGTTGCTGGTTGCGGGGTCAACCAGCACTTTTTTCCCGCTCAACGCTTGTAGGCGATCCGCGAGTTGCTCTGGGTGATAGACAGTGACACCTTGGCCAACATGTGAGGCAAACTCGCTGGGTAAGCGAGCAGGATCGAGAAAGTAGTCGACGCTGCCATCGTGATGCAAAATCGTGTGTGAAAGCAAAACAGGCAGACGAGAGACATCAAGACCGCGCACATTGAGTAACCAGCAAATGGAATCGAGCGCGGTAATCACCGCACTGTCAGCACCGCTTTGGCTGACAAGCTGGCCAATTTCCTCACGCTTACTAGCACAAGACTGGCCGACCGCTTCGGTTGGCATCAATCTTACCTCAGAAACGATAGGGGCTGGGCGATCGTGCCATAGCTGATCGATCGGGTTGGCGTCCAATATCTTTAGCTGCAACACATCCGCCAGTTTGCTTTGCGCGTTGCTGAGCCAAGTAGCATTGTGCATGCGAGGATCGATCGCCACCGATGCACCACGCGGCAAGTTTGTTTTGAGCCAATCGAGCGCCGGTTCTTCAATCAGGTGGCGATATTCAAAGAGCTCAGCAGGGACTTGTTTGGTCACTTGCACTGTGTAGCGACCGTCAACAAACATCGCTGCTTTTTCTTGTGTGATCAGGGCTGCGCCAGCAGAGCCGGTGAACCCGGTCAACCAGTGTAAGCGTTCGTTGTGCGCAGGGACGTATTCGCCCAGATATTCATCTTCGTGTGGAACGAGTAGGGCGTCGATGTGGTGTTGCACTAACCATTGACGAATGGCGGCAACACGCTCGTGAGTAGCATTATGCATCTGTTGTCTTTCCTTTTATTGTGGCTCCGTTTGCTCAGGTTGGGAGCAGCGCCTTACCTTCCGTGTAAGGACCACAGACCATCGATGAGCCCGGAGGACTATCGGCTGTTAAGCTACTCATTTTATCCCAAGCACGCAAATAAATGGCGAAATTTTTACCTAAGGTGCAGCGTCTTCTGCGTGATCATATTGCGCAGCCAGCTCAGTGCAGGGTCGTTTTCTCTATCACGATGCCAGAATAAGGTATACGCCATTGGGGGGAATTCGATGGGTAGCGGCAGCACTTGCAGATCAAGTTGCTTGGCCGCGAGATGGACGAAGTGGCTCGGCGCGGTGAAGACGAAATCGGTGTAAGAGCAGAGATTGGCTGCGCTATTAAAGTCTGGGACGGTGATAGCAATGTCACGTTCTCGGCCAATATCCGCCAAGCGGTAGTCGAGCAACCAACGCTCGTTGCCGTCACAGCGTACCTGCACGTGACGCAGTGAAAGGTAGCTTTCAAGGCTCCAGCCTTGCTTTAGGGCGGGGTGGTTTTTACGCACCACACACATCTGATTGTCGCGGTAAATCTCTTGTTCGCGAATATCCGCTGGTGGCAGCATGGTCAGTTTGGCGTCGTTGATGTCGATATCTTTGCCTGTGATACCGAGATCGAGTTCGCCGCGCTGCAACATTTTAAAGGTCTGATCTGACCAAGAGTGGGTACTGATGGTGACATTCGGTGCTTGGTGGAAAATCGACGGCAGAAAATGGGGCAAGATCAGCGGGTAAACACTTTCCACTGCGGCGATGCGAAAACGGTATTCGCTGCTGTCAGGATGAAACTGCTCTGGCAAGGTGAGCATCTCTAACTGGTTGATCAGCAGTTCGAGCTTTGGACGCAGGAACAGCGCACGTGCAGTCGGTGTTAAACCGTGCGAGTGGCGGACAAACAGCGGATCGTCAAACTGCTCGCGCAGTTTGGCCAAGGATTTACTCACCGCCGATTGGCTTAAGCAGAGCCGATGCGCGGCTCTAGTCACATTTAGCTCGTCAAACAGCACTTTAAGGCACACCAGCAGATTGAGATCCAAACGCGACAGTTTCTCAATATTCATTCTAGAGTTTCCTTATGAGAATATCAGCGATGATTATATATCATTTCTATTCATATCACGATGTGGATAAACTTCAGCAAAAGTTCTTGTTCAATTTGGAGTGTTTTGTGTCTGTGCAGAGTCAAACTACGAAGATGCAGATGGTATTGTTGACCTTGTTGGTGCTGTTTAGTCCCTTGGCCATTGATATCTATCTGCCCGCTTTACCGCTTATTTCCAATGCCTTTTCCGTAGAGCATGCACTGGCGCAAGACACCATTACCTGGTTTTTGTTTGCTATGGGGGTCGGACAGTTATTCGCTGGCCCGCTGGCAGATAAACTCGGACGGCGAACTGTTGCATTGGGAGGTATCACCATCTACGCGTTGAGCGCTTTATTGGCGTGGAGCGCGCAAAATATCGAGTGGATGTTGGTATCTCGTTTGCTACAAGGCTTAGGTGCGTGTGCAACATCGGTAGCAGCCTTTGCGACAGTTCGCGATATCTTTGGTCCGCAAAAAAGCGGCAAAATGATCAGCTACCTCAATGGCGCGATCTGTTTTATTCCGGCGCTTGCGCCCATTCTCGGCAGTTGGCTCACTCAGCAATTTGGCTGGCGTGCTAACTTCAGTTTTATGGCTGGTTTCGCGCTGGTGGTGGGCACCATGATGTTTTTCAACATGCGTGAAACCAACCCTGCTACGGAAAAACAAGCGGTGTTTAAATTGAGCCGTTACTGGGCGGTGCTGCGTACACCGTCGTTTGTTTTCCATGCCACCTTGTGTTTGTTGGCGATGGCGGTGATTTTGGCTTATGTGACGTCAGCGCCAGTGGTGTTGATGGAAGGCATGGGCCTGAGCATGAACCAGTTTACTTTCTGGTTTGGTGTGAATGCCGTGATTAACATTGCCGCGTGTTTGCTGGCACCGAAATTTATGGATAAATGGGGCACGCACAACACCCTAGTGGTCGGTGTAATGACACTCGGTCTGGCTGGCTTTGTCATGGTGCTGATGGCGAGTAGTGGCACACCCTTCGCCTTCATGCTACCAATCTTCCTCTCTTCGGTCGGGTTCGCTTGTATCTTAGGCGCTGCGGCTGGTAAAGCGCTGGAGCCGTTTGGTGACAAGGCGGGAACCGCGGCCGCGCTATTGGGTCTGTTCCAGATGAGTGGCTCAGGATTTTTAGTAGGTACCATGCAGCGTTTTGAGTTAGAGGCGTCTAATATGATTGCGCTGCAAATGTGGTTGTTATTGCCTGCACTGTTTATTCTCTTTTCAAAAGTAGGTAAAAGTTGGCATACACAAGCAGCAGCTGCTTGAGCTGACGGGCAAAAATAGAGTTTTACTGCTATTCGAACCCGTGTATATTTGTCGTTCACATTTTCCCCGACACTTAACGGAATTTACAGGTAATGTCGTTAACCACTTATGAAATGGCTCGTATTCTTGAACAGATGGAAGAGTCTCCAGAGAAAATCATGTTTGGCAAATTACTCAATGAGCTAGGCAATCAAAGCGAAGAGCGAATTCGCAGTGCGGCGAAACAAGTTCCTCTGCCTGTTCTCAGAGACATCGTCTATCAGTTTCAAAAGGTTATCGAATCTCGTAAAGGAGAGCAGGTAGAAACGATGGCGAAAGAGCTAGCCAAACAAGGCATCTCCGCCGATGAGCTGCTTGCCTACCTGAACAACAAGTCGTTTTGATAAAAAAATCCCCGCCAGTTTGTAGCGGGGATTTTTTTATTCACTGGTTATGTTAATGAGTCAGCGTGCGCCGCACCAGTTGATCGGCGGAGAAGGGGCCAGCGCCCCAAATCATCAACACTAAAATCATCAACCCCCATAGCTGGTGGTCATAAAACCCTTGTTCCCACAGCAGTGGATAAGAGAGCACCGCCACTGCGTTGATGACAAACAGCGCACTCGCTACGACTCGCGTCAACAAGCCAACGGCAAGTAAGACAGGCAGCAACAGTTCTCCTGCTGTGGCGAGATAAGCGGCCAATTGCCAGTGAATCAGCGGCACCTGATATTCCAATTCGAAGAGGTAAAGTGTGCTGTCCCAGTTGGCGATTTTGCTTAGACCGGAGCGGAAAAATACCCAAGCAACGCTAAGGCGTAGCCCCAGCAACAAAAACGGCAGCAAAGCGGTTTGCATCGCAGCTGTGGCGCTATCGTAGCGGGCAAGCAGGCCAGCTAACTTCGAACTCATAACTTTTCCTTTTTCTTTATGGCAGTGAAAAATGGCTGATGACGCCAAGTTCAACCAAGGCGTTTAACTCGGCCAGTAACTCGGCATCTATCGCTGCTAACGCTTTTTGCTGTAATTGCGTGAGCAGCGCAAACGCGGCGGGTGTTAACGGCATGCACTGATAGGAGCGATCTGCAAATACCTGAATGACGCCAGCTTGCGCTTGCTCGATGTGCAAATCGTCAAAGCACTGCTCGTGAATCGCTTGGTGCAGCGAGAACAGCGCGTAATCGGCGGCAAAACAAGCGACACCAACGGCCAGATGAAAACGCACCTCGCCATGGCGCGCAGGATCAATCTGCGCGAGCGCGTCTAAAGGTTGTGCCTGCGAAGGTTTTCGCGCCTCTTGCCATTGCAACTGGCAAAGTTCGATGGTCCATTCAAAACAGGCAAACTCACGGCAGTAAGGGACCTGTTCAATCACCTGTGGAAATTGCGCTAAGGTTGACTCGAACCCTTCGCCATAGTTCGACACATCGGCTTGGGTTAAGGGCACGCGCAGTACATGTTGCCGCGCAATTTGGGCAAAGCAGGCTTCGCCGAGCAACAAGCGGGTTTTCGGGTAGCTCAGTTCCAGCAACTCGCTTAAACCGATGACGAAGTTGTTGCGATAGATCTGCATCCGCTCATCGGCCGTGAACTGATCGCTGACGATGTCACACGTCTCCCCTGATGCTTGATAGTGTAGAGCGCGGGCGAAACGTTGCTGTAAGTCGGCCAGTCTCATGATGCCTCCTTTGCAAGGCATGACTGAAAGAGCAGGTCGCTTGCTTTGCGCGCTTCGCCTAGCAGCACGTCGGGCGCGGGCAAATCGAGATCCCACTCAATTAAGGTGTGGCGTCGACCATGCTTGGCAATCCACGCTTGATAAAGTTGCCAGACAGCCGGTGAAACGGGTTGGCTGTGGGTATCTATCCATATTTCGCCTTGTGGTAGCGACTTGATGGTAAAGCCAGCCAAATGAATTTCGTCGACACAATCGGCCGGAAGCGCGGCGAGATATTCTTGGCAGTCGAACCCGTGGTTGTACGCCGAAACATACACGTTATTGAGATCGAGCAGTAAACGACAGTCGGTACGGCGCTGCACTTCGGCGAGAAATTGCCACTCGCTGATGGTCGAGTGCTGATAGCGAACGTAACTGGACGGATTCTCCACCAAGATGGCGCGCCCAAGATACTCCTGAACCCTTAGCACATTGCGGCAAAACACCTCGAGAGCTTCTTCAGTGTAAGGCAGTGGCAGCAGATCATTAAAATAGTGCCCGCCGTGTTCGCTCCAACTGAGATGGTCAGAAACAAAGCGCGGTTGTAAATCATCCACCAAGGCTTTCAAACGTTGTAGATGCGAGGAGTCGATGCCATCCACCGAGCCGAGAGATAAACCGATTCCATGACAGCCCAGTTGATAATCGTTGGCCAGTTGGTTGAGTTTTTTCCGCTCTAGCGTGTGTGGGTGAAAGTAATTCTCGCTGTGTATCTCCAGCCAAGAAAGCGGCGGTCGTTGCTGGTAAAAATAGTCAAGATGCGCAAGCCGCAAACCCACCCCAACATCGTCATGGTAAGTATTTGCCATTGTCTGCTCCATTTGCTTGCTAGGGGAAAGAGGAGCTGGGGTTGAGTGCCGAGCTCCTTTCTAATGAGGTGCGTTTGGATTAAGAGGCTTTAGTGCTGCCGCCAGCAAGTTTGTCACACAGGCCTTTTGGCAATACGACAAACGCATCTTTCTGGTTATCTTGTTTTGCGGTGCCAGCACACGAGCTGGATTTAGTCGCGCAGTCATTTTTGCCTGCTTTGGCCACGCCGTAGCATTTCTCTTTTTCCGCTGCCATTGCTGGCGCGGCGGTCAGAAGCGATCCTCCCATTGCGAGCAAACCAGTGACAACGGCAGTAACGGCGAGATTTGAATTTTTCATGATGTGTTCCTTAGACTGATTATTGTACTTAGTGACACAAGCCTGACGCTTGCCATGACTTGCATGGTTAAAAGGACAGCGACGTGGTGAAAAAACTTTCAGGAAAAAATACTATTTTTTAAAAGATCCAGAAAAAACATACTAACTATCTGAAAAAATAGACATAAGCTTTGGCTTGCTCAAAAGTGAATTTTGTCTGAAATGGCAAACTGGTTAGGTTATAATCGGCGTTTCTGTATAAATAACCAGTAGCTCTTATCATGATGGATCCTTCACTTTTACTCGATGGCCTGAACGACAAACAGCGTGAAGCCGTTGCCGCGCCACTTGAAAATCTACTTGTCCTCGCAGGTGCCGGCAGTGGCAAAACCCGCGTTCTGGTGCACCGCATCGCTTGGTTGATGTCGGTGGAGCAAGCGTCGCCGTTTTCGATCATGTCAGTCACCTTCACCAACAAAGCGGCGGCGGAAATGCGCGGCCGTATTGAAGAGTTGATGATGGGCAGTGCCTCGGGTATGTGGAACGGCACCTTTCACGGTATCTGTCATCGCATCTTGCGTGCCCACTATCTCGATGCCAAGTTGCCGGAAGATTTCCAGATCATCGATAGTGACGACCAGCAGCGTTTGCTAAAGCGACTGATCAAAGCGCAAAACTTAGATGAGAAGCAGTGGCCAGCGCGTCAGGTGGCTTGGTGGATCAACGGCAAGAAAGATGAAGGGCTACGTGCAGCGCACATCGATGCTTACCATGATCCGGTGACCAAAACCTATTTGCAGCTTTATGCCACTTATCAAGAAGCGTGCGACCGTGCGGGTTTGGTCGACTTTGCGGAAATTTTGCTGCGCGCCCACGAGCTACTGCGTGAGAAAAAACACATTCGTGAACATTACCAAGCGCGCTTTAAGCACATTTTGGTCGACGAGTTTCAAGATACCAACAACATTCAATACGCTTGGCTGCGCATGATGGCCGGGCCTGAGTGCCATGTGATGATCGTGGGTGACGACGATCAATCTATCTACGGTTGGCGCGGGGCAAAAGTGGAGAATATTGAGAAGTTCACGCTCGAATTTCCAAGTGTTAACACCATCCGCCTTGAGCAAAACTACCGTTCGACTAAAACCATTCTCGACGCGTCGAACGCACTGATTGCCAATAACACCGAGCGATTGGGCAAAAAGCTGTGGACCGATGGCGTGCAAGGCGAACCCATCTCGATCTATTCTGCATACAACGAGCTGGACGAAGCGCGTTTTGCGGTGAGCAAAATCAAAGAGTGGCAAGACAAAGGCGGTGCGCTCAACGATGCGGCGATGCTTTATCGCAATAACGCCCAGTCGCGGGTGCTGGAAGAGGCGTTGATTCAAGCGGGTCTGCCGTATCGCATTTACGGCGGCATGCGCTTCTTCGAACGCCAAGAGATCAAAGATGCCCTGAGCTACTTGCGTTTAATCGCCAATCGTAATGACGACGCGGCGTTTGAGCGGGTGGTCAACACCCCGACCCGCGGCTTGGGGGATAAAACACTGGAAACGGTGCGCTTCGCGGCGCGTGATCGCGGTTGTACCCTATGGGAAGCGAGTATTGGCGTGATTGAAGAGCAAGTGCTCACTGGTCGCGCTGCAACCGCTTTGGGGCGTTTCATCGAGCTGATTAATGCCTTGGAAGATGACAGCTTTGAGATGCCGCTGCACGTGCAAACTGACCATGTAATCAAATCGTCGGGTCTGTACAGCATGTATGAGCAGGAAAAAGGCGAAAAATCCAAAGCGCGTATTGAGAACTTGGAAGAGCTGGTGACAGCGACGCGTCAGTTTGAAAAGCCGGAAGAAGCACAAGAGATGAGTCTGCTGACCGCCTTTCTTACCCACGCAGCGTTAGAAGCGGGGGAAGGCCAAGCGGACGATTTTGAAGACGCGGTACAACTGATGACCCTGCACAGCGCCAAAGGATTGGAGTTCCCGCTGGTGTTTATGGTCGGGGTGGAAGAGGGCATGTTCCCCAGTCAAATGTCTGCCGAAGAAGCCGGGCGTTTGGAAGAGGAGCGGCGTTTGTGCTACGTCGGTATGACGCGTGCGATGCAAAAACTCTACATCACCTACGCCGAAATGCGCCGCTTATACGGCCAAGATAAGTATCACAAACCGTCACGCTTTATTCGTGAGCTCCCGGAAACTTGCTTAGATGAAGTGCGCATGAAAGCGCAAGTGAGCCGTCCGGCCAGCAGTGGCCGTTTTAGCCAAGCGGCGGTGAAGGACAACTTCAACGAAACCGGATTCTCACTCGGCTCGCGCGTGCGTCATCCTAAGTTTGGCGAAGGCACTATCATCAACTTCGAAGGCAGTGGCGCGCAAGGCCGAGTACAAGTCGCTTTTAATGGTGAAGGGATCAAGTGGTTAGTGACCGCTTACGCGAAACTGGAAAAAATGTGATTGCCCATCAATTGGCTTCAATGACAAACGGCGCAAAACGCGCCGTTTTTTTATGAATGAATTGGATTAACATGGCAAGCAAAGAAAAACCCCGGGAGCGTATGCCCACCGGGGTTATAGTCTTACTTGCAGCAATCCAGCTACGAAAGTGCTCCCTGCATCAAATCCTTGATAGTATGCCGAATCCGTCAGCTTAGTCCTTACGTCGCCATCCTAGCGGTGTCCTTGACCCTATCCTGGTCGACCAACAATCCTCGTTGGTATCCATCACTTGTTCCCTGAGCGGTGTCCCTGACATCATCCTGATGTAAAGTCCTTCCTCTTCCAGAGGTGTCCATTGCCATCCTTAGTCGTAACCATCCTAGTTACGCTTGCGTCCGTTCAATGTCCAGTTTGCTGTCCGTGCCGATTGCTCATCCTGAGTAACCGTGTCTCCTTCCTGAAGACCACCGAATCCTTGGTGATTTCCTGTTCCGTGTCAGCATCCTTCCGACAGGGTCCATATTAGCGTGATTCACTCTGGCAACAAGGCGTGTTTTGGCGTTTTTATGGTTTTATTGATTGAATAATAATTGCGCAAATAATTAATTATCAATGAGTTATCTTGACTTTTATTACCTTGTCGCACGCAGCTTTCGACGTTGGCTTACTCACTTGTGAGAGATCTCTTACAAGTGAGCGAGCAAAACGCTATGCCAAACTGTGCGTTAACCAACTTGAGACGCTGCGGTACAAGATTCCGCTGCCGATTAAGCAGAACAGCACGCCACAAATTCCATCGATATAGACGCTTGCTTGCTGCAAATGTTTTTGTACCCGCGAACCCGAAAGTGCCCAAGCGAGACTGGTAAACCAAGCCAAAGACAGGCTGAACAAGATACCGATCGCCATCGCTTTGCCGCTGAGCGACATGCTGCTGGGGATCAAGCTGGAGAGTAAGCTGACAAAAAACACCAGCGCTTTAGGATTGAGGATATTGGTGGCAAAGCCTTTGAGAAAAGCTTGGCGTTGGTTATTGAGCTGCAATGTTGCTGCGGCGCGTGTGGGTTCGCCGTTGCAAGCCGCTTTGTGGCTTAGCACTGCGCGCAGTGCGCCGATACCGAGATAGAGCAGATAGCTGCCGCCCAAGAGCTGCAACAGGGTATAAAGCAAAGGCTGCTGGTGGACCAGATAGCTGACCCCGGTCAGGCTCAGCAGCGAATGCAGCAAGATGCCAACCGACAGACCCAAAGCAATAAACAGCCCGGTTTGACGGCCGTAACGGGAAGCGTTTTGTACCACCAAGGCGACATCCGGCCCTGGGCTCATTAAAGCGACAAAGTGCACACTGGCTAAGGTGAGTAATACGGTTAGTTCATTCATAAAAGATCTCAATCAATACATCGTGAGACGGATTGTCTCTGACGCAGCAGCCGCGCGCTTGTAAATTATCGACAGCTTAGCGAGAAATTTGCGCTGGAGTTACGCCATAGGTGTGTTTGAAAGCTTTAGTGAAATGCGCTTGATCGTAATAGCCAATTTGATGAGCAACATCGGTGGCCGAGTACCCGGCGTGCAGCAGTTTCATCGCCTGCTCCAAACGCAGGCGGCTAAACCACGCATAGGGAGTAATGCCCATTTGCGCCTTAAATTGGCGCTGGAATTGCGTCGGAGAGAGCTGACAAAGCGCGGCGAGTGTGTCTAAACGCACCGCTTGGTCAAGATGCGTCATCAAATACTCTTTTAAACTGCTCATCGATTTCTGGCCAAGCGGTACCACTTTTTGCCTGCTCAACGATCCATAACGATCAAAAAGCGAGTTAAACCCTTCAAAAGGAAGGCAATCTTTGGTTAGCACACTGAGCTTTTCTTCACGCAGCAAGCAATGTAGGTTGCGTAATTGTAAGAAAATCGCAGGATCGGAGATGATCAACTGATTAAAGCCGATAATTTGACCGTTTTGCTTAAGATCGGCGAGATCACTTAACAGGTGTGGCTCGATCGCAAACACATTGACTTGATAGCCGCTCTCTAGTTTGGCTTCCCCATCGTGCAGCTCATCCGGTGGCATGATCACGATTTGACCGTGGCCGACGTGATGGTGAGAACCTTGATGCTGGAATTTCTGCTCGCCATGGGTAATCAGCCCGATATGGAAATCCAGATGGTAATGCCGCGAGAAGGCAAACTTCTGATATTTCGCATCGATCAGGCTGAGTTGCTCATGATGAGTCGGAATGTAGTGGATCTGTTCCATCAATTGAAAAAAAAGCTTGGTCAGTTTGCGACCAAGCTTATCGACGAATTAGGGGCTTGTCTTGTAAAAAACGATCACTGCGCGGTGGCAGCACGCCTAACGTTACGGTTGTTGTGCAGCCCATCAAAGCTAAAGAGCAGCAACGCTCCCCAGATAAAGGCGAAGGTGATGGCTTTGTCGGAGGTAAATGCTTCGCCATAAATCAGTACGGCGAGCAAAAACATCAAGCTTGGGCCAATGTATTGGAAAAACCCCAAAGTAGAGAGCTTGAGTCGCGTTGCCGCACCGGTAAAGCAGAGTAGGGGTAAGGTGGTGACTACGCCTGCCGCGACCAAGAGGATGTTCAGACTGGCTGGGTTGTCCAGTAGGTTTGACGTCGAGGTAGAGGCAATAAACAGCAAATAGATGGCCGCTGCTGGCAGCATGACCAAGGTTTCGATAAACAAGCCCGTTTGCGCGTCAACGCTGACTTTTTTACGCAGTAGGCCATACACGCCGAAACTCATGGCGAGCGCTATGGCGACGATAGGCACAGAGCCAAACATCACCAACTGCACCAGTACCCCGCAGGCAGCAAGCGCGACAGCGAACCACTGCAATTTGCGCAGCCGCTCACCGAGAAAAATCATCCCGAGCAAGACGTTGAAAAGCGGGTTGATGTAATAGCCCAAGCTTGCGTCAAGCATGTGGTTGGCATTGACCGCCCAGATGAAAATCAGCCAGTTGACCCCGACCAAAATAGCGGTTGAAACCAGATAAAGCATTTTGCTTTTATTGGTGATCACGGCGCTGACGGCACGCCAGTTGCGCCCAAAATGCAGTAAGGCAGCCAATAAGAAGAAAGACCAAACCACGCGGTGACTGAGGATCTCCAGCGCCGAAACGGACGAGATCGATTTGAAATAGATGGGTGCAATGCCCCACATGGTATAAGCGCCGATGGCCAGAAGCACACCTTGGCGTACGCGTTGTTGTTCTTCTATTGTCATTTCGCCTTCACTGTCGTTGTTTCAAAGGATGGGCCAGTATACGAGCGGGCTAAGCAATCACCTAGTATTTTGCGGTTTTATTCACCATCAAACCCCTTTACAATATGCCCTCATTAACGCTCCCAGCCTTGTGCTGGACGTGCACCTCTTTGCAAAACTAACTGAGTATATCCATGACTTCCACGCTGCTTGCTGACCCTGCCGAATTGCCAACGACGCCGCAAAGTGTCTTGCAAGCGGTGTTTGGCTATCAGACCTTCCGTGTCGGCCAGCAGCAGGTGATTGACGCCGCGCTCAACGGGCAAGATAGCCTCGTGATCATGCCGACCGGTGGCGGTAAATCGCTCTGTTACCAGATCCCAGCGTTGGTGCTGCCGGGCATCACTTTAGTGATTTCCCCGCTGATCTCACTGATGAAAGACCAAGTGGATCAACTCAAAGCCAACGGCGTGGCGGCAGAGTGCGTTAACTCAACCATGACACGCGAGGATTTGCTCAGCGTGTATAACCGCATGCACGCTGGCGAGTTGAAGCTGGTGTATACCTCACCGGAACGGGTGCTGATGCGCGATTTTATGGAACGGCTGGAAAATTTGCCGTTGGCGATGATTGCGGTGGATGAGGCGCACTGTATTTCCCAGTGGGGGCATGACTTTCGTCCGGAATACGCGGCGCTTGGCCAGTTAAAGCAACGCTTTGCCCAAGTGCCGTTTATGGCGCTCACTGCCACCGCCGATGACGCTACGCGCAGTGATATTCTTAGCCGTTTGCACCTTAAGCAACCGCACGTTTATCTGGGTAGCTTTGACCGCCCCAACATTCGCTACGATTTGGTCGAAAAACACAAACCCGTTTCGCAAGTGATCCGCTATTTGGAAACGCAAAAAGGCAACTGCGGCATTATCTACTGTGGCAGCCGTAAAAAAGTGGAGATGCTGACCGAGAAGCTGTGCAACAACCATATCCGTGCGGCGGGTTATCACGCCGGTATGGACGCCGATGAGCGTGCCTATGTCCAAGAAGCGTTTCAGCGTGATGATATTCAGATCGTCGTAGCCACGGTCGCGTTTGGTATGGGGATCAACAAGCCCAACGTGCGGTTTGTGGTCCATTTTGACATCCCGCGCAACATTGAATCCTACTATCAGGAAACTGGGCGAGCAGGACGTGATGGCCTGCCAGCCGAAGCGATGATGCTCTACGATCCGGCCGACATTACTTGGCTGCGGCGCATGTTGGATGAGAAAGATGACGGGCCACAAAAGCAGGTGGAGAGCCACAAGCTGAATGCCATGAGTGCGTTTGCCGAAGCGCAGACGTGCCGTCGTCAGGTACTGCTTAACTACTTTGGTGAGTATCGCGACAAGCCGTGCGGCAACTGCGACATTTGCCTTGATCCACCGAAACATTTTGATGCCACCGAAGAGGCGCGCAAAGCACTTTCCTGTGTGTACCGCGTTAACCAAAGCTTCGGTATGGGTTATGTGGTGGAAGTGCTGCGCGGGATGCAAAACATCCGCATTCGAGAAAATGGCCACGACAAAATCACCACCTATGGCCTTGGGCGCGATCACAGTCATGATTATTGGGTCAGTATTTTTCGTCAGTTGATCCACAAAGGGCTGCTGCTGCAAAACATCACTCGCAACTCGACGCTACAACTGACGGAAGAGGCGCGTCCGTTGCTACGCGGGGATGTTGCGCTTGAGTTGGCGGTGCCGCGTTTGGATACCACCGTGCGCAGCGCCAAAGCCGATAAGCTCTCCAACAAACATTACGATAAGAAACTGTTCGCCAAACTGCGCAAACTGCGTAAATCGATCGCCGATGAAGAAGGCCTGCCTCCTTACGTGGTGTTCAGTGATGCGACCTTGATCGATATGGCCGAAATATTGCCGACCTCGTATGGCGAAATGTTGGCGGTGAGTGGGGTGGGGCAGCGCAAGTTGGAAAAATACGCCGATCCGTTTTTAGATTTAATTCAGGAGCACATCACGAATTATGGTTGAGACGCACAAGGAATTTGGATTAGCCGATTATCTGGCCGAAGAGGGGCGTTTGCTGATCACCACGCCGAGCTTTAATCTTGATACGTTTCCTCAACTGGGCGAACGTTTAGTCAAATTACTTTCGGCTCAAGTATTGGAGACGCAGTGGGACGGTGACATCCATAGCTGGCTGATTGACTTTGAAGGGCGGCACTTGTTTCTGAAAGCTGAGCATTACAGTGAAGCGGTGTGGTTTGAATCCTTAAGCGTTGCAGAGAGCCGTGAGGAGATGGATTTTCTGGCGCAACTGTTTCGCCAACAATTTTAGTTGCATCTCCTTCATGCGCAGATAAAAGCGCAGATAAAAGAAAAGGCTTATTTTTGAATAGGATGTTTCACATGAAACCCCCTTTTTTATGGATGCCGGAAAATTTATCGCGCTTAAACGATTGCCTGTTTTTCGTGGCTTGTGTGAAAAACTGATTAAGGTATAATCGCCCGCCGCTGCATTAGCGGCCAGTTTCCTATTTTCTATAACATTGTTGGTAAGAATCGTGTCAGTTTTCTGATGCATTCGATTTGGGTTCCCTCGCCCCCAAACCAAACTAAAAAGGTATCGCATGAGTCACTTTACCCCTGCGCAGCAGCGCAACGCCCTTATCTATCTGGTTTTATTCCATTTAATCATCATTGCTTCCAGTAACTATTTGGTGCAATTGCCCTTTACCGTCTTTGGTTTACACACCACTTGGGGCGCTTTTACGTTCCCATTTATCTTCCTTGCAACCGATCTTACGGTACGTGTGTTTGGCGCAGCTTTGGCAAGAAGAATCATTTTCTTAGTGATGTTGCCTGCACTGGCGGTCTCTTACGTGCTTTCGGTGCTGTTTTTTGAGGGGCAGTTTCAAGGCTTTTCCCATCTGAGTGAGTTTAATCTGTTTGTGGCGCGTATCGCTATCGCCAGCTTTATGGCTTACCTGCTTGGACAGATCATGGATGTGCATGTGTTTAACCGTCTGCGTCAAATGAAGCAGTGGTGGGTTGCGCCAACTTGTTCCACTTTGTTTGGTAACGCGCTCGATACCATCGCCTTTTTTGCCATTGCTTTTTACCAAAGCCCCGATCCGTTTATGGCGGAGCACTGGACGGAAATCGCGCTGGTGGATTACGGTTTTAAATTGGTGATCAGTTTGGGACTCTTTGTGCCCATGTATGGCGTGCTACTCAACTATTTGACCAAGAAACTCACGGCGGTGAATCCGCAATTTACTTTGGCGCAAAGCTCGCGCTAAGAGAAAGAGTCAAGTGCAAAGAAAAAGCCCAAGTGATAACAACTTGGGCTTTTTGCTGTTCAATGTCGATTCAAAGCATTAGTTCGCTTCAATCACCATTGGCCAACCGATGTCAGTCTGGCGATTGGCTTCGGTTTCCAGTTCTGCTGCCGTCAGCGGGTTTTGCGCTAACCAGCCAGCGCTGATTTGCAGCGTGAGTTTGTCGTTTTCGGCGATGAGTGTGATTTGAGGTTCCAGCTCAGGACGGCGACGATGCGACAGCAACACCGCGAGGCGCAGCAAGCGCAGCACGCGTTTGGCGCTGTTGCCGGATAGGGCATGCTGTTCAGGGAGTGACGTAAGCTGATCTCGATAGCGTCTTGCTAGTTCACCGATAAAGAATTTCTGTGCGCGAGTAAAACCCGGCAAATCAAGGTGCTGCAGCAAGTAAGCGCTGTGCTCACCGCCTTTCTTGTAATCGATGGTCAAACCGATTTCGTGCAACTTCGCGGTGGTTTCTAGCAACACTTTGCCTTGAGGCTCGGCTATCCACTCCTCGCCGCCAGCTTGTTCTAGCAAGCGCAGAGCGAGAGACGCTACTTGTTGACCATATTGACTGTCGAGTTGATAGCGAGTTTGTATGCTGGCAATGGTGCGAGAGCGGATGTCGTCTTGACGGAGCTCTTCCATCATTTCGTAGGCGAGCCCTTCACGCAGCGCGCCGCCAGCCAGTGTCATGGCATCGATCTCTAGCAGTTCAAAAACCGCAATTAGAATCGATAAACCGCTAGGAAAGACTAAAGCACGTTCTAAAGTGAGCCCTTCAATTTCCAGCTCTTCGAGATGGTCGGCGAGCATGGCTTGCTTTTGTAGACGCTTGAGCTTGGCGTGAGTAATCACTTCGTCCATGCCCTGCGCCAACATGATCTCTTGTAGCGCTTGGACAGTGCCGGACGCGCCGACACACACATCCCAGCCCAGCTCTTTGTACTGCGCAAGCACCGGTTTGAGGATTTGTTTTGCACCTTCAATGGCGTTGTCAAAGTTGCGCGCATTGAGCTGGCGGTCTTTAAAGAAGTTTTCCAACCACGTCACGCAACCCATGCGCAGACTAGTTAGCGCTTTGGCTTCAAAGCCTTCGCCAATAATCAGCTCGGTACTTGCGCCACCGATGTCCACCACTAGGCGGCGACCACTGCCGCCAGAGGTGTGCGCGACGCCTTTGTAGATCGTCGCTGCTTCTTCTTCGCCGCTGATCACTTCAATCGGATGGCCGAGGATCTGGTTAGCCTTTTGTAAGAAGAGATCCACATTGGTTGCCGTTCGCAGGGTCGCTGTGCCGACAATGCGAATGTTCTCTGCCGGAATATCTTGCAGCCTTTCTGCAAACAGGCTCAGGCAGTCCCATCCACGCTGCATCGCTTCCATGCTGAGCGCATGGTGTTCATCTAGGCCCGCAGCAAGGCGAACTTTGCGCTTGATTTTGGCCATAGTCTGAACGCTGC
This sequence comes from Vibrio sp. S234-5, assembly GCF_000960595.1. NCBI lineage: Bacteria > Pseudomonadati > Pseudomonadota > Gammaproteobacteria > Vibrionales > Vibrionaceae > Vibrio > Vibrio sp. S234-5. The sequence goes on along the minus strand of NZ_JZAM01000113.1, from coordinate 7,723 downwards.
CATCGATATGACGCACAACGAGCATATGAAAACTGTTCGACCCGAGGTCGATGGCGGCATAGAGCGGTGATGTTCCTGTCTGGCTCATAAACGGTTTAGGCTTCCCTTGGTTGGCGAGGTCCGCGCGGACGGCGGTTGTTTGACTTTCTGTCTCCAGAACGTGCGCCGCTGGTGTTGGTTCGGCGCTGTTGCGAACGCGCTGATGGGGTGCGAACGGGCGCTGGGAGATCTTTGATCAGCGCGTCGTGGTCATATTCAGAAACCGGTATCGCGTGTTCAATGTACTCTTCAATCGCTGGCAGGTTAATCGCGTACTCTTCACAAGCAAAGCTAATCGAATGACCACTCTCGCCAGCACGGCCTGTACGGCCAATACGGTGAACGTAGTCTTCGCAATCGTCAGGCAGATCGTAGTTAAACACGTGCGTGACTTGTGGGATGTGTAAGCCACGTGCCGCGACATCGGTGGCGACCAGAATGTCTACCGCGCCTTGGGTAAATTGCTCAAGAATTTTTTCGCGTTTCTTCTGTGGTACATCACCAGTCAGTAGGCCAACACGGTGGTTGTCGCCCGCCAGATGAGCCCAAATCGATTCACAGCGATGCTTGGTGTTGGCAAAGACGATCGCACGATCTGGCCATTCTTCTTCAATCAGCGTTTGTAGCAGGGCCATTTTGTCTTCATTAGAAGGATAGAACAGCTCTTCTTGAATGCGATGACCTGTTTTTTGTGCCGGTTCCACCACCACATGCGCAGGATTGTGCATGTGCTCAAATGCCAGCTCTTGCACGCGGTAAGAGAGTGTCGCAGAGAACAACATGTTCAAACGTTCTTGTGGTGCTGGCATACGGCGGAACAAGAAACGGATGTCTTTAATAAAGCCAAGATCGAACATGCGATCTGCTTCATCCAACACCACGGCTTGAATGTTGTTTAAGCCGAATACGCGCTGTTTGTAGAAGTCAATAATACGGCCTGTCGTGCCGATCAACACATCCACGCCGTCTTGCAGTTTTGCGAGTTGCTTATCGTAGCTTTCGCCGCCGTAAGCTAGTGCCGCTTTGATCCCTGTGCTGGCGATCAAAGGTTCGGCATCGTTGTAAATCTGGATAGCCAGTTCACGCGTTGGCGCCATGATAATCGCACGCGGCTGGGTTGGCTGACGGCCTTCATGTGCTGGCGTAGTCAGGAGATGGTTAAAGGTAGCAGTAAGAAACGCGAGCGTTTTACCAGTCCCAGTTTGGGCCTGGCCTGCGATGTCTTGGCCGGAGAGCAGTACCGGCAGCGCCAAGGCTTGGATCGGGGTACAAAACTCAAACCCTTTTTTGTCCAATCCTTCAATAACTTGCGGATGCAACCCGAAGTCGGCGAACTTTTGCTCTGTGATATGCGTCTTTTTCATCGCTATAGAATATCAGCTAAAGCTTGCATTAAGAAAGCAAATACATTCCAATAGACCATCAAATTACTGGTTATCACCCAACCAGTTTCAAAAAAACACATTGGAGTGGAAGATGAGTGATAAGATTTTGCAGCTGACTGACGAAGGTTTTGAAAATGACGTTCTTAAGGCTGCAGGCCCGGTACTGGTAGACTTTTGGGCAGAATGGTGTGGTCCTTGTAAGATGATTGCGCCGATTCTGGACGAAGTTGCTGAAGAGTACGAAGGCAAACTCACTATCGGTAAACTAAATATCGACCATAATGCAGGCACACCACCTAAATTCGGCATTCGCGGTATTCCAACCCTGCTGTTGTTCAAAGACGGCAGCGTGGCAGCGACAAAAGTGGGTGCGCTATCGAAAACTCAATTGAAAGAGTTCTTGGATGCAAACCTATAATCCATAAGTGGTTAGAAACGAAACCGTGCAGAATCTCAAATGCACGGTTTTGTTTTTTTCAAACTCTGGACTAGGATTATTTTTAGTGCTAATTTATCGCACGTTAATTAAACAACTTTCTCTTCTTGGTCGATCCTGAGACCAAATCCATCTTAACTAGAAAATAGATCTTATTTTGACTAAACAAGAATCCACCACCATGAATCTTACCGAATTGAAAAACATCCCGGTATCCGACCTGGTTAAGCTTGGCGAAAGCTTAGGTCTGGAAAACCTGGCACGTTTACGTAAACAAGACATCATCTTCGCAATCCTAAAAGCACACGCAAAAAGTGGCGAAGATATTTTTGGCGATGGGGTTCTGGAAATTCTGCAAGACGGATTTGGTTTCCTACGTAGTGCAGACAGTTCGTACTTGGCGGGTCCGGATGATATTTATGTATCACCAAGCCAGATTCGTCGTTTTAACTTGCGCACGGGCGATTCGATCGCAGGCAAAATTCGTCCACCAAAAGATGGCGAACGTTATTTTGCCTTGCTGAAAGTCAACACGGTTAACGATGATCGACCAGACAACGCACGTAATAAAATCCTGTTTGAAAACTTAACTCCTCTGCACGCCAATGAGCGTATGGTGATGGAGCGCGGTAATGGCTCGACAGAAGATATCACCGCTCGTGTTCTCGATTTGGCATCGCCGATTGGTAAAGGTCAGCGTGGTTTGATTGTGGCACCGCCAAAAGCGGGCAAAACCATGCTGCTACAAAACATCGCACAGAGCATTACTTACAACCACCCTGAATGTGTGTTGATGGTGCTGCTGATTGATGAGCGTCCAGAAGAAGTAACCGAAATGCAGCGCCTAGTAAAAGGCGAGGTGGTGGCTTCGACGTTTGATGAGCCAGCTTCTCGTCACGTGCAAGTGGCTGAGATGGTCATCGAAAAAGCGAAACGCTTGGTGGAACACAAGAAAGATGTAGTGATTCTGCTGGATTCGATTACTCGTCTTGCGCGTGCATACAACACCGTTGTGCCTTCTTCGGGTAAAGTACTCACTGGTGGTGTGGATGCGAACGCGCTGCATCGTCCTAAGCGTTTCTTCGGTGCGGCACGTAATGTGGAAGAAGGCGGTAGCCTGACCATTATCGCAACGGCGCTAGTGGATACGGGTTCTAAGATGGACGAAGTGATCTACGAAGAGTTTAAAGGTACAGGTAACATGGAACTGCACCTTAACCGTAAGATTGCTGAGAAGCGAGTCTTCCCTGCGATTGATTTCAACCGCTCAGGTACTCGTCGTGAAGAACTCCTGACCAAGAGCGATGAACTGCAGAAAATGTGGATTCTGCGCAAGATTGTTCATCCGATGGGCGAGTCTGACGCGATGGAATTCTTGATCGACAAGTTGGCGATGACCAAAACTAACGACGAGTTCTTTGACGCCATGCGTCGCCAGTAATTGGTTGACAATAAAAACGCCACTGTCCGCAGTGGCGTTTTTGTTTGCAATTCCACCGAGAACTCTTCAGAATGGATGAAAATGTTATCGGGAGGTTAACATGCAACAAGGAATGTTGTCTTCGCTACTCCTGAGTACGTCACTTCTTTTCGGTCCTGTACATGTGTCTGCTCAGGAAATGCAGACAGAGACCGCACAGCAGTGGCTTCAGGACGAACAAGTTCACAGTAAAGTCGCTGAACTGCTAGAGTATGTCGCTCGAGATCAAACCCACGAACTGAAGTTCGCATTGGAGCGTTTAGCTCTGCCCCAACAAGAAGCCGCCCGTTTTCTTTTGCTCGATAAACTGGAGAAGCAAGACGTTATTTTAACGCCCAGAATGGCGATTTTTGTTGAATCTCAAATCAAAATGATCCCGAGCTACCAAGTGGTTGAAAAAGGTGATGGCTATGAGTTTACCGTTCCTGCTTTCAATTATCCCGCTGTTGCTAATCGCTTGTTGAAACGTTGGAAACAGGATCAAACCACATTGGATTTCATTCTCGCCGCCGAGCGCGGTGAATTGCAGTTGCAAACTTGGTTGACGGGGTCGCAACCCGTAGTGCAAATGCGAGAAGCGCTGTTGATCCGAGAGTTGGATAGCTTATCACCGGAGGCGTTAGACGGTTTGGTAAAGCAATTGACCGCCACGCCGTTGACCACTTGGCTGCCCCCTTCTCCCGTGGTGGTTCGTCTTGCTCAAGTCAGTGAAGAAGCCGAAGTGTACAATCTTTTATGGCGTATGAAGGCGGATCACGTCAGTCAGAATGAATTAGAGCGCCTCGCCTCGGTGGGCGATGACTTTTCTTGGCGGCAAATCATGTCTTCAACGCAAAATCCCAGCTTGAAAGCGCAGGCGATCACCTTACTCACCAAAGCCAACCCTTTAACTGCTGAAGTGAAACAGTTTTTGATTACCAGAATGGCTCTGCCAGACGACGCGCCTTTAGTGGCGAGAGAGCTAGCGAAACAAGGACACTCAAGTTGGCTGGAAGAGGTGATAGCAGGCAACAACCGCATAAAGCGTGGGTTGATTTTACAGGCGTTGCAGTAGCCAAGGCGAAAAGAGTAATAAAATCACCTCGCAGCGGAATACGATTTGTTATACTGCGGCAAGTTTAATCACTTTACGCAAAAGACCTATGAGTTTTAAGGATTTACGTGAATTTCTTGACCATCTTGAACGACATGGTCAACTGAAGCGCATTACCCACCCTGTCGACCCCGCCTATGAAATGACAGAAATCAGCGATCGCACGCTGCGTGCGGCGGGGCCTGCACTGCTGTTTGAAAACCCGATTGGCTATCGTGTTCCTGTGCTCACCAATCTGTTTGGTACGCCAGAGCGTGTCGCCATGGGCATGGGGCGAAGCGAGGTAAAAGAGCTACGTGAAGTTGGGAAATTGCTGGCTTACCTCAAAGAGCCTGAACCGCCGCGCGGCTTTAAAGATGCACTTGGTAAGATCCCACTGTTCAAGCAAGTGCTCAATATGCCAGCCAAAAAGCTGCGTAAAGCGCCGTGCCAAGAGATAGTTTGGCAGGGAGATGAGGTTGACCTAGACAAGATCCCAGTCATGAGTTGCTGGGCTGAAGATGTCGCGCCCTTACTCACTTGGGGGCTCACTGTCACTCGAGGTCCATACAAAAAGCGGCAAAATCTGGGCATTTATCGGCAGCAGAAAATCGCTAAGAACAAAATCATCATGCGCTGGCTTGCTCATCGTGGTGGTGCCTTGGATCTGCGTGATTGGATGGAGGCAAACCCAGGCCAACCTTTTCCTGTGTCGGTGGCGTTTGGTGCTGATCCAGCGACGATTCTTGGCGCGGTGACGCCAGTACCAGACACTCTATCAGAGTACGCTTTCGCGGGCCTGTTGCGTGGCAGTAAAACCGAAGTGGTCCAATCGATCAGTAATGACTTGGAAGTGCCTGCCAGTGCGGAAATTGTTCTGGAAGGCTACATTGACCCGAATGAATTTGCCGATGAAGGTCCATACGGCGATCATACGGGCTACTACAACGAAAAAGAGCAGCATCACGTCTTTACCATTACGCACATCACCATGCGTCGCGATCCTATCTATCACAGCACTTACACTGGGCGTCCACCCGATGAGCCTGCTGTGCTCGGTGTGGCACTCAATGAAGTGTTTGTGCCGATCTTACAAAAGCAGTTTCCAGAGATTGAAGATTTCTATCTACCGCCCGAAGGCTGCTCGTATCGCATGGCCGTGGTGACGATGAAAAAGCAGTATCCGGGGCATGCTAAGCGGGTGATGATGGGAGTGTGGTCTTTCCTGCGTCAGTTTATGTATACCAAGTTCGTGATAGTGTGCGACGAATCGGTTAACGCACGCGATTGGAATGAGGTCGTCAAAGCGATGACTGAACATATGGACCCTGTGCGAGATACCTTGATGATCGATAACACACCGATTGATTCACTCGACTTTGCTTCGCCAGTGGTCGGTCTGGGGTCAAAAATGGGGCTGGATGCAACGATAAAGTGGCCGGCTGAACTGGCCACGCGAACGCCAGTACTGGAGCGAGAAAGCCACGCGATGGCTGAATGCGACTTATTGGCGCTGAAACAACAGCACCCAGAAATCGTTGACCTTTATCTTCCTCCTAGTGCTAACCATCAATTTGTTATTGCGTCGATGAAAAAAGAGCGAGCTGGTCAGTCTCAAACGTTGCTGAAACATCTGTGGGATTTCTTTGTTCCCTATGCAGATATCAAGTTTATTATCTTGTGTGATGATGACGTTAATGTTCAAGATTGGCGCGACATCATTTGGGCGGTAACCACACGTATGGATCCACTCAGAGACACGGCGCAAATTAAGTGCTCTGGCTCCTCGAAATTGGGGCTGGATGCGACCAACAAATTTGCCCCAGAGGTTGTACGAGAGTGGGGCAGCCCGATTAAAAAAGATCCGCAACTTGTGGCTAAAATCGATGCGATTTGGCACGAGTTAGGTATTCTATGAGCCATCAAGTCCACCTTCTGCCAATGAACGTCACATTCATCGTGTTGGAAGGTGAAACGGTGTTGGAAGCGGCGCTCAACAATAATATTCGCTTCCCGCATCGTTGCCAAATCGGCGCTTGCGCAATGTGCATGTGCCGAAAACTCTCGGGTGAGGTGAGTTATCACCTCGAACCCATGCTAACCAATAAAGAGCAGCAGCAAGGCTGGATTTTTCCTTGCCAAGCCTACGCAGAAAGTAATTTAGTGCTTACTTTTGAAGAGTAAGCAAGAGGAACATCATGACCATTCAATGCAAAGTTAAGTCAATTAAGCCGTTGGCGAGTAATACCTATCAAATCCTGCTTCATCCTGAAACACCAGTGGCATTTAAGGCGGGTCAATATTTAATGGTGGTCATGGGCGAGAAAGATAAGCGTCCGTTTTCGATCGCAAGTAGTCCATGCCGTCATGAAGGTGAACTTGAACTTCATATTGGTGCAGCGGAACATAATGCTTATGCACTTGAAGTGGTCGAAGCGATGAAAAACGCGTTGGTAACAGGATCATCAATTGATATTGACGCGCCGCACGGAGACGCTTGGTTAAAAGAAGAGAGCGAGCGTCCGCTTCTTCTGATTGCGGGTGGGACTGGTTTTAGTTACGTGCGTTCGATATTAGACCATTGTATTGCACAAAACCGTCAAAGCACTATCTACCTTTATTGGGGCGCGCGCGATGAGTCGCAATTGTACGCAAAAAGTGAGCTAAACGACATTGCCGCAAAACACCGGCACGTCCATTTTGTCCCTGTTATAGAAGATGTTGATGCTTACTGGCAAGGGAAAGTGGGTAATGTCCTTCAAGCGGTAACTAGCGATTTTGAATCCTTACAGGAATTTGATATCTACATTGCGGGTCGATTTGAAATGGCTGGAGCAGCAAGAGAGCAGTTTACTCAGCAGAAAAAAGCGATCAGAGAGCGCATGTTTGCTGATGCTTACGCATTTATCTGATCGAGTATCGCCACAATTACAGAGTTAATAGAGGGTTTTTTAGCCCTCTTTAGTGAGGTTTGCTCAATAAAGCAGCGAGCAGGCTTGTTTTGGAATTTATTTGCAAAAAAAGAGTTGCACGTAGAAACGTTCTGCCTATAATGCGCATCCACTGACACGGCAGACGCCACAAGGCTTCAGCAGTGCAGTAAGAGGGTAAAGCTTCTAAAAAAAGAAATTTGAAAAAGTGTTTGACTCTTCAAATTAACTCGCTAGAATGCACCTCCGCTTCGAGAGAAAAGCTTCTCAAAAAGCAAGCTCTTTAACAATATAAACCTATCAATCTGTGTGGGCACTCGTTGATGATAATCCAAAAGATTTATCAATGAACTGAGTGACCAATTTGATACTTCGGTATCG
>NZ_JZAM01000112.1:0-7880 GCF_000960595.1 Vibrio sp. S234-5 | reverse complement strand
TATCCTTTACGACTACATGGTCAAGTGCATGCAGGAGTTAGCGAAAGCGGAACCTGATATCGATGCACTCCTGCCTTGGAACTTCAAACACTAACAATATCGCCCCGTGGGTTCATGGGGCGGATACGTTCTACAGACCAATTTTACTTAACTCATTCTTGGCAAACTCGCGCGTAATCGATACATAGCCATCTTTTTCCACCAGCGCTTGCCCCTGAGCAGAATAGATAAAACGGATAAATTCCGCTTCAATCGGGCTAAGTGGCCGGCTCGGATGTTTATTGACATAGACATACAGATAGCGTGACAAGGGATAAATCCCCGTCACAATATTTTGCCGCGTTGGTTGAATATAATCCCTTCCCTCTTTAGCTATCGGTATTAAGCGTACGCCCGCCACTCGATAACCCACACCTGAATAGCCTACACCGCTGATGGTGGACGCCACTGATTGAACCACAGAAGCGGAGCCCGGTTGCTCATTGACGCGATTTTTGAAATCGCCACCGCAAAGGGCGTTTTTCTTGAAATAGCCATATGTACCGGAGACTGAGTTGCGCCCAAACAGCTGGATGTTGCGCTTGGCCCATTCAGCATCAATCCCCAGCTCTGCCCAGTTGCCAGCAAAATCTCTCGCCCCGCAGCGCAAAGTGGCCGAAAAAATGGCATCAAGCTGCTGGAAATTGAGCCCTTCAACCGGGTTGTCCTGATGAACAAAAATACCGATCGCGTCAATCGCTACCCGTAACGCCGTGGGTTTGTAGCCGTGAGCGCGTTCAAACGCCTCCAGCTCGCGCAAGCGCATCGGGCGGCTCATCGGCCCAAACTGCGCCGTTTGCTCTGTGAGCGCAGGTGGCGCTGTGGAAGAACCCGACGCTTGAACTTGGGCATTAATGTTCGGATAAAGTGATTTAAACTCCTCCACCCACAATGTCGTCATCCCCGCCAGCGTGTCCGAACCAACGGAAAGCAGATTGCCTGACACGCCCGGCACTTTGTGATAATCCTCTAGCGGGGTATCAAACGCCTGCGCCGGACTAAGCAGCGACAAACTGAGCGTCAAACTCCATAGCACTCTCATTTCACCACCAACTTACTGGGAAGAACGAAAGAAAATTTACTGCCCACCCCCACTTGGCTTTGGATCTGCAAATGCGAGTCATGATGGGAGAGCGCGTGCTTGACGATCGCCAGCCCGAGTCCGCTGCCACCGGTGTCACGAGAGCGCGCTTTATCGACGCGATAAAAACGTTCGGTCAAGCGATGAATGTGTTGTGGCTCGATACCATCGCCACTGTCTTGCACTTCAAGACACGCCCCCTTACTGGTGTTGAACCAACGTACATCGATATGTGCTCCAGCTGGGGTGTACTTGACGGCATTGTAGACCAGATTAGAGATAGCACTGCGCAGTTGGTCTTCGTCGGCATACACTTTTAAGCTCTTGTCGACATCAAACTTGATCACATGCGCTTTATCGCCGCTTAAACTGACTGCTTCTTTTTCCAGCACGTCCAACATAGCAGGCACATGCACCACTTGATCCAGTTCGTGAATCGGCGCAGCCTCGATTTTGGATAAGGTCAGCAGTTGATTCACTAAGCTATTCATGCGATTGAGCTGCTCGGTCATTACGCCATGTGCTTTGCTCCACATCGGGCCAGCCAGCACATCGGGATCTTCCGTCATTTCTAAGTAGCCTTGCAATACCGTCATTGGCGTGCGCAGTTCGTGTGAAACGTTAGCAAAAAAGTTGCGGCGCATCCCTTCTAACTGTTTCAGTTGGCTGATGTCACGCACCACCATCAAATGCTCACCTTCGGTGTATGGCACGATCCGCAGCTCCAGCGTGCGCTCAATGTTCAGCGGCGCGCGCATTTCTAGCGGCTCAGAGAAATCTTTATTACTGAGATAACGAATAAAATCCGGTGTACGGATCAAGTTGGAAATAGGCTGCCCAGCATCTTCTGGCCAATGAAAACCGAGCAGATGTTGCGCCAGTTTGTTGCACCAAACAATGTTGCCTTCGGCGCGAAACACCACTACCGCATCGGGCAGCGATTCGGCCCCATTGCGAAAGCGTCTGATCAAATTGGTCAGCTCTTTGCGCTTACGCCGCTGCCTTTGTTGCAAGCGATACAGGCCATTAAACAGCGACTCCCAATGACCGCTCCCTGATGGTGGCGTGAGGCGTTTTTCATCCCAAAGCCAAGAAGAAAGGCGTACCTGATTATGCAGATGCCAGCCAAGCTGCAACACCGTGGCAGCCAGCAGCAACCACGGCATCGAACCAAAAATCCATCCTACGATCACCCAAGGGGTGTAAAAAAAAGCCAGCTCCCAAGCCAGCTTTTTCCACGTTAATCTTTCAACCACTCAACACTCCGACATGGTATTACGCTTTTGTTGAGAAACGATATCCTGCGCCACGAACGGTTTGGATCAGCTTGTCATGTCCAGCGTCTTCAAGCGCTTTACGTAAGCGACGAATATGCACATCGACGGTGCGATCTTCCACATACACATTGGTGCCCCAGACATTGTTCAACAGTTGTTCGCGGCTGTAAACCCGCTCTTGGTGAGTCATGAAGAAATGCAGCATTTTGAATTCCGTCGGGCCCATGTCGACGGGCTGATCATTGGCGGTAACACGATGAGAAACCGGATCCAACTTCAAGCCTTGTACGTCAATCACATCTTCGAGAGCTGTTGGCGTCACCCGGCGAATCACTGCTTTTAATCTCGCCACTAACTCTTTCGGCGAGAATGGCTTAGTAATGTAATCGTCTGCCCCAACTTCAAGACCGCGTACTTTATCTTCTTCTTCACCACGCGCGGTGAGCATCACCACCGGGATATTGCGCGTCAGCTCTTCACGCTTCATATGTTTGATAAAGTTGATACCACTGCCACCAGGTAGCATCCAATCCAGTAAAACCAGATCCGGGAAGGGTTCAGCGAGCTTAGTTACCGCAGTGTCGTAATCTTCCGCTTCCACCGCCTGATAACCTTTCTGCTCTAAGACAAAGCACAACATTTCTCGGATTGGCGCTTCATCTTCGACTACCAGAATCCTTCTAGACATAATTGAATAACCTTATGTTAGTTTGAATAATTTTCAGGCCCTAGCCCTTTGCAACTGTAAGCATTATTACCGCCAATTATGACACTTTTGTGACCTTTGCAAACAAATTTTCATATAACTTTCTTTATCAATTCATCATCAATTTTTGAAATTCCCTTAAGACAAGCGCCCTAAAATTGCCTATTATGGCCCCCTTATTTTTAGCCTAGAGACACGTTATGTGGTTTAAAAACTGTATGGTCTACCGCGTTAATCGCGACATAGATTTCAACGCTGAACAACTGGAAAAACAGTTGGCTGAGTTCCGTTTTACCCCTTGTGGCAGTCAAGACAAACAGAAATTTGGCTGGGTGACAGCGATGGGCAGACATGGCGATATGATGACTCACGTATCAGAGAACCGCATCCTGCTCTGCGCCAAAAAAGAAGAGAAAATGCTGCCTGCGTCAGTGATCAAAGACTCACTCAACGCCAAAGTGGAAGCGATGGAAGCGCAAGAAGGTCGTCCTTTGAAGAAAAAAGAGAAGGACGCCTTAAAAGAAGAGATCATTATCGATTTGTTACCCAGAGCGTTTAGCCGCAGCAACCACACCAATGTGCTCATTCTGCCTACAGAAGGGTTTATTTTGGTCGATGCCAGCAGCTACAAGAAAGCCGAAGAAGTACTGGCGCTGCTGCGTAAAACCATGGGCAGCTTACCTGTGGTTCCGGCTATTCCAGAAAAGGCCGTGGAAGTGACACTCACCGAATGGGTCAAAACAGGTCAAACGCCGCAAGGCTTTACTCTGCTGGACGAAGCCGAGCTCAAATCGGTACTGGAAGATGGCGGAATCATTCGCTGTAAAAAGCAAGAATTGACCAGCGATGAGATCCGCAGCCACATCGAAGCAGACAAAATGGTGACCAAACTTGCCCTCGATTGGCAGCAGCGTCTTGAGTTCATTCTCGCAGATGACGGTAGCATTAAGCGCTTTAAGTTTTCTGATGAATTGCGCGATCAAAACGACGATATCCCTCGCGAAGATCAAGCGGCGCGTTTTGATGCCGATTTCTCTTTGCTCTGCGGTGAGCTCTCGGCCTTCTTACCTAACTTGTATGAAGCGCTGGGTGGTCTTCCCCATCCCAACGCTTAATCGCTTCTTCGACGCCTTCTTGATGAAGGCGTTTTTCTCTCCTTTACCTAGTCAAAGATCACAATTTAGCGTAAAATTTGCGCCCCAATTCCATCTGGTGGAATTGGACTGACCTGAGATCAGAGAGAAGAGAAAACGAGCAATGACATCCACCAAACCTTTTGTTCCCGAGCTATTGTCACCAGCGGGCAGCTTGAAAAACATGCGCTATGCTTTTGCCTACGGTGCCGATGCGGTTTACGCCGGACAACCTCGCTACAGCCTGCGTGTACGTAACAACGAATTCAACCATGAGAATCTGCAAATCGGTATCGATGAAGCACATGCTCAAGGTAAGAAGTTTTATGTGGTGTGCAACATTCAGCCACACAACTCCAAACTTAAAACCTTCATCCGTGATCTCAAACCTGTGGTAGATATGGGCCCAGATGCGCTGATCATGTCAGACCCGGGCCTGATTATGATGGTGAGAGAAGCCTTTCCGCATATGGCCATTCACCTGTCAGTACAAGCGAACGCGGTCAACTGGGCAACCGTCAAATTCTGGGCCGCTTATGGCGTGGAACGTGTGATTGTCTCTCGCGAACTGTCACTCGAAGAGATCGAAGAAATTCGCCAACATTGCCCTGAAACCGAACTGGAAGTGTTCGTTCACGGCGCTCTTTGTATGGCTTACTCTGGCCGTTGCCTGCTCTCCGGCTACATCAACAAACGCGACCCAAACCAAGGTACATGCACCAATGCTTGCCGTTGGGAATACAAAGTTGAGCAAGGGAAAGAAGATGATGCTGGCCAGATCGTCGAACAGTTCGATCCAAACGCAGCTCAAGCAATTGAAGTACAGGAAGAGCGCCCTGAGACCACCATTGGTCGCGGCAAGCCGATTGACGATGTGGTACTGCTCTCTGAAAGCCATCGTCCAGAAGAAAAAATGGCCGCATTTGAAGATGAACACGGCACCTACATCATGAACTCCAAAGATCTGCGTGCCGTACAGCACGTTGAACGTTTGACGAAAATGGGTGTGCATTCATTGAAAATCGAAGGCCGCACTAAATCGTTCTACTACTGTGCGCGTACCGCTCAGGTTTACCGCAAAGCGATCGATGACGCGGTTGCAGGCAAGCCTTTTGACGAGAGCTTGATGGGCACACTGGAAAGCTTGGCGCACCGTGGCTATACCGAAGGTTTTCTTCGCCGCCACACCCACGATGCCTATCAAAATTACGACTACGGCTACTCAGTGTCAGACGCACAGCAATTTGTCGGAGAATTCACTGGCAAACGCCGCGGCGATATGGCGGAAGTGGAAGTGAAGAACAAGTTCATCGTGGGTGACAGCTTAGAACTGATGACGCCAAAAGGTAATGTCATTTTCAGATTGGAAGCGATGGAAAACCGCAAAGGTGAAGCCATTGACGACGCAAAAGGCAATGGTCACTTTGTTTACGTGCCAGTACCTGCCGAGCTAGATCTGCAATACGCTCTACTGATGCGTAATCTGAATGACGGTCAGGATACCCGCAACCCCACAGGTAAGTAGTTATGGCACTGCTCATCACGGATAAATGCATTAACTGCGACATGTGTGACCCTGAGTGTCCGAATGGTGCGATTTCGATGGGGGAGAAGATCTTTGAAATTGATCCCAACCTCTGTACGGAATGCAAAGGACACTACGACAAGCCAACCTGCCAGTCCGTTTGTCCGATCACCAAGTGCATTATTACCGACCCTGCATATATCGAAACTGAAGCACAGCTACTTGAGAAATTCGTTATTATTCAGGGACTTACCTAAGAATCACACAGAGCGCTTTTATGGCGCTCTGTCTGTTTCAAGCACTCTCAGACACGCCTCTGGCATAGGCGGGGGAGATGATGGTTTTTGGGGTAGCGGTGTGGGGCGAATGCGCCAACTGGTCACCTCTTCACCGCATCCATCGCCCTCAGGTGGCAGCGGCTGACTGACACATTCATCACTGTTTTGTGGGCATTTAAGCCGAACGTGCATGTGGGCGCTGTGTCCCCACCATGGACGCACCTTGCGCAGCCAATCTCGCTCGTCGCTCTTTTCCATCACGCACAGGCGCTCTTTGATCACCGGATTGATAAAAATACGCGCCACACGTTCATCCTCTGCGGCTTTTTTTACCAGTTCAAAGTAGTCATCACGCCATACGGCCTCATCAATGTTCTGAGCTTTCACATCAACCAGACTTTCGGTCTTTGCCTCAGCCAATCGCTGTATCTCTAATGGGCTAGAGTTCAGTTTTAACCAGACATCCACATCTAATCCCGTTTGATGGCTAGCATGCCCATAAGCGAATCGGCCACCACGGGGGAGACCGACGTCGGCAATCATCAAACTGGCGTGCAGTGTCTCTTTGGCATACAGGCCAAGGCGCTGCACAAAGTTCTGTGTGTCAGGGTGAGCAAAATAGCGCCTTCTTTCAGCACGAACTACTTGAAATCCTTCCCCCTCTAAAGGCAAAGCCACAGCTCCAATAAGACAACCATTTGCGTAGGAACCAATGGCACGGGCATCTGCCACGATTGGCGTAGAGACCGTTTCCCAAGGGGTCGATGCGTATGAGAAAAAGCTCGTTAGTAACAGTGCGAACAGCAGATAAATTTCCCCCACTTTTCCTCCTCTCATGCCATCATCCAGCGTCATTTATCTCAATTAGGATTCCGACAGTTTAACTCACTGCAGCCCTGTACGTAGAAAAACCTTTCTAAAAGTAGCCTTCGCGTAAGCTCGATTAACTCCCCAAACACACCCACTTGAGCTCTTATTTTGCAGTCGCTCGCAGCCCAATTTCTTATTCCTATCTTTCCCTCTGCTACTCGATTGAAATAGAAGAAAAAGGAGTAGATATGCATAGATTTGCCCTAGTAAGCCTAATTCTCCTCACCGGTTGTAATAACACTGAACCAGAGGCGGTTGGAGATATTCACTATCAAGCGTTACTTAGCACCGATTTAAATAGTAATAACATGGACTTAAGTGAATTCATCTCCGCAACTCGCGCTATTGACATCGTCAGCGTTGGAGAGAGAACCCACCAAGGATCCAAGGCCTACAGCTATAAGGCGCGCATGGCCAAGGCACTGTATGAAGAGGGTGATTTAAATTTTATCGCATTTGAAGCAGGCCTCTATGACGGGCTAGCTGCGTGGCAAAATTACCTCAACGGCAAACAAACGTTACAGGAGGCAGTGATCGGTCCCGATGCCAACTACATGTATGGGCACCGTTTTAGCCAAGAAGTGGCCGCATTGATGAGGTATGTTAATGATGCTCCCCAGAGAGAAAAACCGTTGTTGCTGATTGGCTACGATGCCCGCATCAATAGCGATCCTGGCTGCAGCATCATGTTTGAGGAACTGGAAAACTATCTAACAACCAACAACTTGGACATGGCGAACTACAAGAAGATCAAAGAAACTGCGCCACGTATGATGTGCCCTTGGTACACAACGCAGCCCTATACTCAAGCGGATCACCGCGTTTTAATCACCGAATTAAAGTCATACCAATCTGGAAAATTAACTGGTCAGATTAATCCACTCTCTTGTACACATCTTGCTAACTCTATCTGTACTGTCCAAGAATCGATTCCAAGCCTTGCACACTTTCTCCACGATATCCTCATAATC
>NZ_JZAM01000111.1:0-1085 GCF_000960595.1 Vibrio sp. S234-5 | reverse complement strand
TTAAGCATAACAAACGCTTCAAGAGGGACAGCCAACGCGTGGCATTTTTACCATGCGTTGGTTTTTGTGATTGCGGTATTGTGCGGTAAGTTAGTAGTAGCGTTGGCTGCCCCTTAAGCGGGCGTTAGCTTAAAACAAATAAAATCAATTGGTTGTGCTCTTTTCTTTCTTCCATTGGCAATTCGGTCAGGTTTCTCGGCAAATCAGCATTGTTTGCCAACGCGAGTTTTGAGCCGTTGCCTCAATTGAGTTTTGGGATCGCGCGAGGTTAGCCAGTTTGGCGCAAAGTCGCTTTGGAAGTTTGGCGTTCGCTTTGAGTTGTGCGAAAACGGGTTGTCAAAATATTCTGATTTTTAATGTAAATGAACGGCCACAAAGTTTGCGTTATTTCGGGTTTCAAAGCTTAAGTGGTTTGTTGGTTTTCCAAATCGGTTTAATCTCAGGCTTGGTAAATCTAAGGTGCTGAAATTTAAGCTAACAAACTGCTTAAGAGGGATTCGCAATGCGTGGCATTTTTAGCATGCGTTGGGTTTTGTGATTCAGTCGGTGTGCAGTAGCTTTCGCAGTGCATTGCTCACCCCTTAGCAGGGCGTTATGTTTTTAAGAGGAAATCATGTTTATATTGGATGTTGATACCGATCTGAAACTGGCTTTGGTTACTCCCAAGTTTGCTTCGGCCTATCTTGAAATTGTCAGTCGAGAGAGGGAATACTTGAGTCAATGGTTAGCTTGGCCTCCTCATGCAAGCAATGAAGAGTTTTTTCTTAGCTTTATCAAAAGTTCATTGCATGATTATGCTGATGGAAAATCCTTGGTTTGTGGGATGATTTACCAAGATAAGTTGGTTGGAAATATCAGTTTTAACAGTATTAACCGTCAACTTAAAAAAGTAGAGATTGGCTACTGGTTAAGCTCTGAATACCAAGGTAAAGGTATCGTGAGTAAGTCGGTTTTAAAACAGGGTTCGCGCATGTTATTGACGCACCTTTTTATCGAATTTCGGGATAAAATTTTTAGAAATAGATTGAATTAGCGATCTTGACGTGATCTTATACTGTTAAAAATAAAGCAGGATAAGACGAATA
>NZ_JZAM01000110.1:0-416 GCF_000960595.1 Vibrio sp. S234-5 | reverse complement strand
CTTTAGACATGCAGATAGCTATTAAAATCACCTAACAGTCTGCAGGTTCTTGAAATGTACCCGGTGGTGCTAGGGGTATTCCAGCAATGACGTTTGAATGATGCATCTTCTCACTACCTCCCTCAGGCCGCAACACTAATCACTCTGCGTGTCAGTCGACTGCCAAACCACCGAGTTATCGATTGCTGCACGTGTGAGACGTGACTGAAACGTCACAAGACCATCCTCAAAACCGTACGCCTTCGCCTTACGATTAGCTTTGACAGCGATCAACACTCCGCTCACGGATAGATGTGGAATCGCGACAAAAATTCTACCAGCCAAAGAGGCATGAGTCATCGAAGCCCTCTATGAGAATCTTTATCCCGCTTGAGTGGACTGACTCCTATCCGCACCTGCCACCGCCTGCTAATACG
>NZ_JZAM01000011.1:0-442 GCF_000960595.1 Vibrio sp. S234-5 | reverse complement strand
CTTGGACATAGGCGGTAGCTCGGTAAGTTTGCTGTCTTCTGGTTAAGGTTACCGTGGCATTTTTGCCTAAACGGGTCCTGTTGCCGTTATCGGTTTTGCTCCCCCAACGTTTCAGGTGTTCAGCATTCGATACTTGAATGTCGGCACTGCCGTTGTACAGTGCGAACTCACCAAGAGCCTGACCTGTCGCCGATTGATAGTTGTTGTCGCTCAAGACGCTGTTGACGTCGGTTGCGGTCAGGTTTAAGGCCGCCAACTTCCCTGGACCCAGCCAAACCCGCAGGGCATATTTCATCCCTCCATACAAGATGATGCTGGTGACGCTGTCGATGGCATAAAGCTGAGGATTGATCACCCGTTCAAGACAGTCGGTGATTTGGCTTAACTCCAGCCCATCACTGGTGAAACCGCTATACATTATGTCTTTTACACATATCTGCTT
>NZ_JZAM01000109.1:0-1909 GCF_000960595.1 Vibrio sp. S234-5 | reverse complement strand
ATTGGTTCAAATTTTGTGGCCTTTCATGCGATTTGAAAACCCGAAAATTTTGATAAATCACTTTCGGGAAACCCAAAGCGAAAGCAAAACTTCCAAAGCGACTTTGCGCCAAGCTTGCTAACCTCGCAGCAATCCCAAAATTCAATTGAGGCAACTGCTCAAAACTTGCGTTGGCAAACAATGCTGATTTGCCGAGAAACCAGAACGAATGGCCAAAGGAAGAAAGAACAGACCACAACCAATTTAATTTACTTGTTTTAAGCTAACGCCCGCTTAAGGGGCAGACAACGCTACTACCAAGTTTCCGCATAACACTGAAACCACTGAAATCAACGCATAATAAAAATGCCACGCGTTGGCTGTCCCTCTTGAAGCGTTTGTTATGCATTACAAACCACCGGCTAAGTCCAGAAAGTTACCAGTGGAAAATGATGATTTTTCAGACGCTAACCAATAAATGGCCTCAGCAACTTCGTCAGGCAAACCACCCCGTTGCATCGGAATTTTACTTTTGAGCCGTTCTATACGATCTGGCTCTCCGCCGTCAGCGTGCATATCGGTATAAATCAATCCCGGACGAACACAGTTGACTCTGATACCTTCTGCTGCCACTTCCAATGAAAGCCCTTTTGTTAACGTGTCAATTGCACCTTTTGACGCTGCATAATCAATGTATTCATTCGGTGAACCTGTTCGTGCAGCTCCCGAAGAGACATTAACTATGACACCACCGAGACCACCATGACGAGTTGACATTCTTTTCACTGCTTCACGACAACACAAGAAGTAACCTGTCACATTGTTTACGAGAATTGAATTAATCCTATCTGCACTCATCTCTTCCAAGCGCATTTGCTTCTTTAAGATCCCAGCATTGTTGACGAGAACAGAAACAGCACCAAGCTCTCGGTCAACGGTTTCAAATAGTTGAAGAACATCACTTTCTTTGGAAACGTCAGCTTGAACAGAAATACAATCACCACCTAACGCTTTGATTTCTTCAACAAGTGCCTGAGCAGCCTCAGCATTAGATTTGTAATTAATGCACACGGAGAACCCGTTTTGAGCAAAAAGCTTTGCTGTCGCAGCACCAATACCTCGACTACCGCCAGTAATAACGACTACTTTTTGATCGCTCATTATTCATCCTTTAAACGCTGAATTTGATGTAATGCATAACGCCCGGCTAAGGGGTTGACAACGCATAGCCGAACTCAAAAAACACACTGTAAACATTGAACTTCAATTTTGCACTAAAGTCGCCACGCGTTGGCAATCCCTCTTGAGCCGTTTGTTAGCTGCTGCACTTTAGCCGGAGATTTACGACCCAACAGCCTAATTTAAAACACATTATTGTTTTCAAGCGAAAAAGTAAAATGGACAACTGAGGAACTAAAACCTAACCCACGAAACGCACTTGGCAAAGAAGAAATAACAGGAAAACTTGACGAGCTTCTAGGACTTAAATTTACAAAGAATTATGTCGAAGAAGCCAACAACCAAGTGCGCAAAACCCATTTAGGCGCAAAAGAGTTTCAAAACCAAAGAAGCCACACCAAAGAAATAAACAAACACACCACTTCCCGTAAACAGACTTCGGTTAGTTCAACCGCTTCACGAACAGTGCCACTGGCGAGATACATGGAAAAGTGCTGACTTTCAGGTGTAAAGCTAGAGCCTCAGACTAAGAAAAATAAACACGTAATTTTATGATTTCTCTTAACCTCAGCTAACGCCCGCTTAAGGGGCAGCCAACGCCACGACCAACTTTCCGCATAACAACGTAACCACAAAAACCAACGCATAGTAAAAATGCCGCGCGTTGGCTGTCCCTCTTGAAGCGTTTGTTATGTGCCGTGGCTAATGTTTTTCACAATCCTTTTTATCTTTGAACAGATTCGTCAATGCC
>NZ_JZAM01000108.1:0-399 GCF_000960595.1 Vibrio sp. S234-5 | reverse complement strand
ACACACTTGGCATCAAATCATCTTTCCTATCAAAGGGTTATTGCAAACGCAAACGGAGCATTATCAGCATTTGGTTCCGCACACTTCTGCGTTATTTGTTCCTGCGGGTGTTCAACATGAGTCGATTGCTCTAAGCAACACGATATTTGTTGGCATTTATCTCAACCCTGAGTTTGGCGCAACGTACGAGCCACAAGTGAGAACCATTGCTTTAACGCCGTTTTTAAATGAGCTTTTACAAGAGATCCGCAGACAGTGTGAAGGTGAGACAAGCCACGAAGAAGTGCTGCATTTGCTGGCGGTGTTGCATGATCAAATTTTGAAAAGCAAAGTGCAGACATTTCAGTTATTGCTGCCACAAGACAGAAGACTAAAACTGATTTTCGAGCAGTTGACCGA
>NZ_JZAM01000107.1:0-1854 GCF_000960595.1 Vibrio sp. S234-5 | reverse complement strand
CATTCAGCCGCAGTGTTGAGTCTGCCGCTAATAGAGCTTTGCTTTTTATTAAAACCTTAGCGGCATAAAGCTCACCAGACTTTTGCATGCTAAATACGGGCTTCATTCTTGTATTGGCTTTCGGCAACAAGCGGGGCAGTTAGGTTTTAGTAAAGCGTAATGTGTTGCAGTTTGTGTCGTTACAAAACGGCAACTAACAAGGCACTCAAGCGGACTAAAAACAGTGGGCTACTGCGCTTCGCTTGTATTTTAGCCCACTATTTTTAGCCGCTTAGTGCGGCGTTAGCTTAAAACAAATAAAATCAATTGGTTGTGGTCTTTTCTTTCTTCCCTTGGCCATTCGTTCAGGTTTCTCGGCAAATCAGCATTATTTGCCAGCGCAAGTCTTGAGCAGTTGCCTCAATTGAGTTTTGGGGTTGCGCGAGGTCAGTCAGTTTGGCGCAAACTCGCTTTGGCAGTTTTACTTTCGCTTTGAGTTCTAAGGAAATGAATTCGCAAAATTTACTGGTTTCAAAGCAAATGAACGACCACAAAGTTTGAGTCAATTCGGGTTTTAAAACTCAAGTGGTTTGTTGGTTTCCCAAATCGGGTTAATCTCAATTTTGGTCAATCTAAAGTGCTGAAATTTAAGCTAACAAACTGCTTAAGCGGGATTCGCAATGCGTGGCATTTTTAGCATGCGGTGAGTTTTGTGATTAAAGCGTTGTGCGGTAGCTTTCGCAGTGCATTGCTCACCCCTTAGCAGGGCGTTATGTTTAATCACGTCAGATCAGTTGGTTGCATCTTTTCTTTGCTCCCTCGGCTTGTTGGTTTTGTGCTTGTCGGCAAGTTGGCTTCGTTTGGCGCTGTTTTCCGGACATTTATTCTTTGGAGCTGGAAATTCAGAGTGTTGCCTCAGTCAATTTTCGAGTAAGTGCGAGGTAGGTGCGGCTGGCTCAATCAGTATTTTGACCACAAGTTTTTGGGCTTGAGTTGCCAAAATTCGAAGTCTGTTTTTCAAATCTATGAGTCATTTCAGTTTTTTAGGTCTTGGCTTTTGTTTGTGAGTCAACGCTGAGTTAATCTTGGTTTTTGTAAAACGTAAGCCCTTGAAGCTTAAACATAACAAACGCTTTAAGACGGATTCGCAACGCGTGGCATTTGTGGTTTGCGGTAAACTTAGTGATTTAGGTGGTGTGCGGTAACATCGTATTGCGTTGCTCACCACTTAAGCGGGCGTTATGCTTAATCACCAAAAATCAGTGGTTTATCTTTTTTCTTTGTTCCCTCGGCTGGTTAGTTTTGAGCTTGTCGGCAAGTTGGCTTCGTTTGGCGCTGTTTTCCGGACAGTTATTCTTTGGAGCTGGAAGTTCAGAATGTTGCCTAAGTCAATTTACGAGTAAGTGCGCGGTAGGTGCGGCTGGCTCAATCAGTATTTTGACCACAAGTTTTTGGGCTTGAGTTGCCAAAATTCGAAGTCTGATTTTCAAAATTATGAGTCATTTCAGTTTTTTGGTTTTTGGCTTTTGTTTGTGAGTTAAAGTCGAGTTAATCTCGGTTCTGGTAAAGCGTAAGTCATTGAAGCTTAAGCATAACAAAGCGTTCAAGTGGGATTTGGCACGCGTGGCATTTTCAGTTTGCGTTGGGTTTGGTGGTTATGGCACTGTGCGGTGGCTTTTGTATTACGTGCCTGCACCCCTTAACGCGGCGTTATGCTTAATCACCAAAAGTCAGTGGTTTATGATTGTTCTTTGTTCCCTTGGCTCTTTAGTTTGGTGTTTCTCGGCAAGTTGGCTTCAGTGGGCGCGGTTTTCTGGACAATTATTCTTTGGCGCTGGAAATTCAGCGAATTGCCTCAATCAATTTTCGGGCAAG
>NZ_JZAM01000106.1:0-1362 GCF_000960595.1 Vibrio sp. S234-5 | reverse complement strand
TGTATTGGTTTTCGGCTTTTGTTTGTGAGTTAAAGCTGAGTTAATCTCAGTTTGGTAAAACATAAGTCATTGAAGCTTAAGCATAACAAAGCGTTCAAGAGGGATTCATGCCGCGTGGCATTTTTGGTATGCAGTGAATTTTGGTGGTGAAAGTGGTTTGCAGAAAGTTGGTTTATGCGGCATTCACCCCTTAACGCGGCGTTATGTGTAGCAAGAGGGAAAGGCATGGAAGTACAGCTTAAAATCGGTAGTGACCCATTATTCGCAGAGTCTTTAACCAAGATAAATATGGCAAGTTATTATCTAACTCGTGGGATTATCTGGGATCACAATCAGTTTCTAAACAGTTGGGAAGAACTAGAAAACTACGAGATTCACCTAGACCAAACCCGTGTAGGTGTTCTTCGTTTTAGCTATAGTGGCGAAACGACCTTTCTGAGAGACTTTCAACTTTTACCGGAGTTTCAAGGTAGAGGAATTGGGGCTAAGTGCCTTGATCTAGTTGTGGGGCATGCACTCAGTCGTAAATCCACTAAGCTAGTTCTACGTGTGTTTAGTGAAAACCCAGCGATCAATCTGTATGAGTCTAGAGGCTTTGTTAGAACATCTGAAGTTAAAGGGTTAGTGGAAATGGAAATCCCTTTAAGTTCAAACACATAACAAACGCTTTAAGACGGATTCGCAACGCGTGGCGTTTTTACCATGCGTTGATTTAAGTGATTAGGGTGGTGTGCGGAAACATCGGTATTGCGTTGCTCACCACTTAAGCGGGCGTTATGTTTAATCACGTAAAATCAGTTACTTGCATCTTTTCTTGGCTTTCTAGTTTCGGTTTTGTCGGCAAGTTGACTTCATTGGGCGCTGTTTTCTGGACTCCAATTCGTGGACGCTAAAAATTCAAAGAGTTGCCTCATTTAAGTTCAGTGCGTTTTTGAGTCGAATGAAGCGATCTTAGTTTCAAAGTTTGAGCTCCGGTTTTCGGTTTATCACGCTAAAACTCAATATCGGTACAATCAAATTTATGAGTTAATTCAGTTTTTTAGCTTCTGATTTTGGTTTTCACTGTTAAGTCGAGTTAAGCTCTTGGTATCGTAAAACTTAACCGTTCGAGTCTTAAACATAACAAGGCGTTTAAGAGGGATTCATGCCGCGTGGCATTTTTGGTATGCGGTTGGTTTTGGTGGTGAAAGTGGTCTGCGGAAAGCTGGTTTATGCGGCATTCACCCCTTAACGCGGCGTTATGTTTTAAGGATAAAAATGAAACATTCAGTTTTTATGAGTTTAGTATTTTTGACTGGGTGTGCTGCTAGTCAGGCAGCACCAATAGAAGTTCTCAGTTATGAAGTTGATGATAACGATTAC
>NZ_JZAM01000105.1:0-396 GCF_000960595.1 Vibrio sp. S234-5 | reverse complement strand
GTTTAGGCGGGTCAATGTTCTGGCAGAGGCGAGCTCGATAACTCTGGGTCGGGATCACAGAAACTAACTGGCTTTTGCCAAGGGGGCTGAGGGCGGTTTAAATGCCGCATAGAGGTGCGCCGCGCCTAAATGACGGCAGTAGATCTGGGTGAGAGGCTCAGTGTGATTGGCTCGCAGAGCCAGTGTGTTAATGCATTCGACCAGATCGGCTTGTTGGTGTTTTTCCAGTTGCAGCTCAAACTGCAACCCTTCGCGATAGAGGGTGTCAGGTTGGTGCTGTTTGCACTGACGTCGTAATTCGCGATTGGGTTGCAGCAGCGTTTCGGAGCGGCCCAAGCAGCTTTGCAACTTGTGCCCCTCCTCTTCATCGCAACTGCGCTGTTGTTCAACCAGCCA
>NZ_JZAM01000104.1:0-1845 GCF_000960595.1 Vibrio sp. S234-5 | reverse complement strand
AGTAGAGGGTGTGAACAACCGAATAAAGACGCTGAACAAAGTCGCCTATGGGTATCGTGATTGGGAATTTTTTGAGTTAAAAATCAAAGCCAGTCATGAGGCGAAGTATCGATTTTCCGGATGAACCATAAAAGTTAAAGATGTCGGTAATGCCCGCAACATCTTCAAATTCACCTGTTAGAATTTCCACAAAATGTCCTCTTTCTTCGAGCTTTATAACGCCGCATTAAGTGGTGAGCGACGCTAAACACTAATGCCTCGGCAAACCACTTAAAACACAAAAACTGAATTTACACTAAAAACACCAAGCGTTGCGAATCCGTCTTAAATGCTTTGTTATGCAAATTCAATAAGATAAACATAAAGTTACACTAAATTTGATTAAGAAAACAATCAAAATGTTGGTTAAGTGAGCCAAGAATCAACCCAAGCCCGAACCGTAATAAATAAGCCGCCAAAACAAAGCACACCTTTCAGCAACAAACCAAGCTTTTGAATCTGAAAAACTCAACGAGCAAAATATTCAGCGAACTCGAAATTCTCGATTAACTTGCCCTTTCCACACTTTGCGCCAGCAAAATTAACAACGCGCCAACGCTAAAACCGAGTGAGGCAACAAAGAATCTTGGCTGTTTTACGGGTTGAATTGACCACGAAATTGGAGCCGAAAATGTTCATTTGCCGACGACACAAAGCGAATGGCCAGAGAAATCCCAAAAGATTAAACCCCTAAATTTACCTGAGTTGCATAACGCCGCGTTAAGGGGTGAGTGCCGCATAGATCAACTTCCCGCAGACCACTTTCACCACCAAAACTCACCGCATACCAAAAATGCCACGCGGCACGAATCCCTCTTTAACGCTTTGTTATGTTTAAGCTTCAAGGGCTTACGTTTTACCAAAACCAAGATTAACTCAGCGTTGACTCACAAACAAAAGCCAAGACCTAAAAAACTGAAATGACTCATAGATTTGAAAAACAGACTTCGAATTTTGGCAGTTAAAGCCCAAAAAACTTGTGGTCAAAACACTGATTGAGCTAGCCGAACCAACCTCGCGCTTACTCGAAAATTGATTGAGGCAATTCTCTGAATTTCCAGCGCCAAAGAATAAATGTCCGGAAAACAGCGCCAAACGAAGCCAACTTGCCGACGTGCACAAAACCAACAAGCCGACGGAGCAAAGAAAAGATACAACCAACTGATTTGACGTGATTAAACATAACGCCGCATTAAGTGGTGAGCGACGCTAAACACCAATGCCTCGACAAACCACTTAAAACGCAAAAACTGAATTTACACTAAAACCGCCAAGCGTTGCGAATCCGTCTTAAATGCTTTGTTATGCAAATTCAATAAGATAAACCAGAAGTTACACCAAATTTGATTAAGAAAACAATCAAAATATTGGTTAAGTGAACCAAGAATCAGCCAAAGCCTGAACCGTGATAAATAAGCCACCAAAACAAAGTCCACCTTTCAGCGACAAACCAAGCTTTTGAATGAGACAAACTCAACAAGCAAGACTTTCAGCAAATGCGAAATGATCGATTAACTTGCCCTTTCCACACTTTTCACCCGCAAAACTGACAACGCGCCAACGCTAAAACCAATTGAGGCAAACAAAGAAAATTGCCTGTTTTACGGTTTGAGTTAACCAAGAATTTGAGGGTAAAAATGCTCATTTGCCGACAGCACAAAACGAATAGCCGGAGAAATGGTTCATCCGGAAAATCGATACTTCGCCTCATGACTGGCTTTGATTTTTAACTCAAAAAATTCCCAATCACGATACCCATAGGCGACTTTGTTCAGCGTCTTTATTCGGTTGTTCACACCCTCTACT
>NZ_JZAM01000103.1:0-1719 GCF_000960595.1 Vibrio sp. S234-5 | reverse complement strand
TATCATGGCTCTGGCTTGGGTTGGTTCTTGAATCACTCAACCATTGCAATCGTGGTTTTTGATCGAGTAAAGTCAGTTTATCTTATTGAATTTGCATAACAAACGGCTCAAGAGGGATTGCCAACGCTTGGCGACTTTAGTGCAAAATTGAAGTTGAGTGTTTACAGTGTGTTTTTTGAGTTCGGCGGTGCGTTGTCAACCCCTTAGCCGGGCGTTATGGCGCAGGGCAAAAATCAGCTAAGGAAGTATATGAGCGAGAAAGTAAAAGTAGCCTTGGACTGGCTGAAAAGTCTTTTGGAATCGGAGAGTATCGAATACCAAATTGTCGGTGGTTTAGCGGCAACAATTCATGGTGGTAGTCGTGAAATTGCAGATATTGATCTCTATATCCATAACTCAGATGCAAATAAAATACTTGCTCACGTTGCCCCGTATATTTCTAAACCGCTTACTCACTACTCGGAATATGGCTGGGATTTAGAGTATTTTCAGCTAGTCTATCAAAATCAAAAAATTGAAATAGGCTTGGCTCTCAATACAAAAATCCAGTCATCGTTGGACGGTTCGTGGCACCAACTGGAAATCGACTTTTCAAAGTCAGTTGCCAAAAGCTATCAAGGCATCGAATTACAGGTTATCCCAGTCCACCAATTGGTAGAGTACAAGCGGATATTGGGTAGGGAAGTAGACCTAATTGACATTCAACAACTAGCTTCAAGTTCAGCGCCATAACAAACAATTTAAGAGGGATTCCCAACGCTTGGCATTTTTGTATCTACTTGAAATTTAGTGTTTACGGTACAATGCGTTAGGCAAGGTGGTAGCGTTGCTCACCCCTTAATTGGGCGTTAGGCTACAAACAGTGCTAGAAAATGGAGATTGAAATGGAAAACCTTAACACGGTAGAAATAAAGTCTTTTGTTCCCGCTAAAGACTTTGAATGCTCAAAGCGTTTTTATCAGATTGTTGGCTTTGAAATGGCATCTGAATTTGAAGGTATCGCTTATTTTAAATTTGGTACTTGTTCTTTCTTACTCCAAGATTTCTACGAACCTGTTCACAGCAACAACTTTATGATGCACCTTTTAGTTGAAGATGCTCGAAGCTGGTATGAACATGTCCTACAGCTAAATCTAGACAAAGAGTTTGGCGTAAAGGTCACGGAACTTATTGAGCAGCCGTGGGGAATGCTCGAATTTTGCGTTACAGATCCAAGTGGTGTGTTGTGGCGCATAGCCGAGAATCAGTAGCCTAACAAACGCTTTAAGACGGATTCGCAACGCGTGGCATTTGTAGTTTGCGGTAAGTTTAGTGATTTAGGTGGTATGCGGAAGCATTCTTATTGCGTTGCTCACCACTTAAGCGGGCGTTATGTTTAATCACGCAAAATCAGTTGGTTGTATCTTTTCTTTACTCCCTTGGCTTGTTGGTTTTGTGCTTGTCGGCAAGTTGGTTTCGTTTGGCGCTGTTTTCCGGACATTCATTCTTAGGCGCTGGAAATTCAGAGAATTGCCTCAGTCAATTTTCGAGTAAGCGCGAGGTTAGGGCGGCTGGCTCAATCAGAAATTTGATCTTAGTTTTTCGGTTTTATCGTAAGCGCATCATAAACCCCGCATTCTAATCGTCTAGCCCGAATAATAAGATCAAACCTCCAACCCAAAGGAGATTTGAAATGGCCAAACGACGCACTAACCAAGAATGGCGAACCCTGTTCGAACA
>NZ_JZAM01000102.1:0-1686 GCF_000960595.1 Vibrio sp. S234-5 | reverse complement strand
CTAGAGCACCGATCAGTTTAAAAAACATACAGTGACTTTAGCCCCAAAACATGATCAAATACACAGTATTGTTAACTCATGAACTGATTGATTATGTCTAATTCTAGAAACTGGGCACCACCTACTGCTCTTTCAAAAAAAGAGCAGTTTATTTGCCAAAAGTTAAAGCAGACTGGCAAGCTATTTGTGTTCTTGCGAACCAATCGTCATCTCATTATTAATGATGAGATTAATCAGAAGCTTATGTCAATGTATGCTGACCACCCAAGAGGAAAGCCTGCTGTTCCGGCCGCTCTTTTAGCTATGGCAACGATTCTCCAAGCATACGAGCAAAAGTCGGATGCCGGAGCGACGTTAGAAGCCATGTTTGACCAACGTTGGCAAATGGTACTGGACTGTCTAGGTAGCGAGGAATCGCCATTTTCACAAGGAACCTTATGTGATTTTCGTCATCGTTTAATTGCGAACGATATGGACGTGGTTTTACTTGAACATACCGTAAATGTCGCTCGTGAAGTGGGAGGCTTCAGCCATGTTCAGCTTAGAGTGGCCCTAGACTCAGCGCCATTACAGGGCGCAGGTCGAGTTGAAGATACATTCAACTTAGTCGGTCATGCTCTTGAATTAGTCGTCAATTGTGCTGCACAAATCAAGATGATCTCAGAAGAAGAACTTATCGAAGAATGTGGTCTACAACTGGTAGGAAAAAGCAGTGTCAAAGCGGCGTTAGACATTGATTGGTCAGATAAAAACGAGAAGCATCAAGCCGTTGAAACCTTGCAAAATGATGTTGACGCTCTGAAGCATTGGTTAGAAAAACAACCCTCCGCCTTTATTAAACATAAAGGGCTGGAAGAGAGCCTCACTTTACTTGAAAAGGTTTTGGAGCAGAATATTGACCCCGACCCGGACGGAAATGGACCTAAAGTAAAAGAGGGTTCGGTGCCGGATAGGCAAATCTCTATCTCAGACTCAACAATGCGCCATGGGCGAAAATCAAGCTCAAGGACGATTAGCGGGTTTAAGCAACATATTGCTGTCGACTTAGACAACAAGCTAATATTAGCGACCTGTGTCCGTCCTGCCAACGAACCGGAGCACAAGGCGTCGGAGTACTTAAAACCCAAAGTCAATGTTTACGGTGAAGTTAAACAAATTCAAATAGATAGGGGTTATTTAGCTGCTCACTGGACAACGGAGCTGTACGAAGCTGGGAAAGAGGTCGTTGCAAAACCATGGACACCGCCGTCCAAAAAAGTACTGACTAAAAACGCCTTCCAAATAGACTTGGTTGAAGGTTGTGTCACATGTCCTGCAGGGAAAGTGGCCATGATAAAGTCTGGAAAAGTAACGCAAGCCCGTTTTAAATCAACGGAATGCAAAGCTTGTCCGAAGAAATCAGATTGTACGACATCAGAGAAAGGTCGAAAAATTAAAATACACGAGCAGGAAGTGATGCTGCAAAAACTTCAGAAGTACGTAAGTACTTCTCAAGGTCGGGCTGATGCTAGAGAGCGGGTCAAAGTAGAGCACTCTCTAGCATCAATCTGCAACCGCAAAGGTCCTAGAGCAAGGTACCGAGGCTTGCGGCTAAATGAATATGATTTAAACAGAACGGCAGTCATTACCAACTTGCATATAGCGATGGGTTTAGCTGCTTAAAATTTAAACTATATGGTGCTCTAG
>NZ_JZAM01000101.1:0-1748 GCF_000960595.1 Vibrio sp. S234-5 | reverse complement strand
CCGACGGGCCACAGCGTGACGTTTGGCGATACGTTGTACTCGAATGCGGAGAAAACGGCGGCGTCATTCAGCTTTAGCAACGCGGAAGCGGGGGCCAGTTACAGCTACACCATCAGCAGCTCTAATGGTGGTAGCAGCGTGACGGGCACAGGCACGGTGAATAGCGGCAGTGAGATCGTCAGTGGCATCGACTTGTCTAATCTTAATGACGGCACCTTGACGCTGTCGGTCATCGTGACGGACAGCGCGGGCAACAGCGCCTCGGCGGTGACGGCGAGCAGCACGCTCGACACGGCAGCACCAACGGTGACCATCAGTGACGACACAACGGGCACGGCCACGGGCGATGTGCTGTACACCTTCACCTTCAGCGAAAGCGTGACGGGCTTTACCGAAGACGACATCACTGTATCCGGTGGAACCAAGGGCACCTTCACGGCCGTCAGTCGCACGGTGTACACCCTAGTGGTGACGCCAACGGCGGACAGCACCAGCAACCTCACGGTGGATGTGGCGGCGAGTGTGGCGACAGACACAGCGGGGAACCCGAACAGCGCGGCGACGCAAAGTGTCCAAGTGGTCGACACGGCGTTGCCAAGCATTGGCATTAGCAGCGACAAATCAGCGCTGAAAGTGGGGGAAACGGCGACCATCACCTTCACCTTGTCAGAAAGCAGCAGTGACTTTGCGGCGGACGACATCACCGTGACGGGTGGCAGCTTGTCGGGCTTTACCGGCAGCGGCACCAGCTACACCGCGACCTTTACCCCGACCGCTAATACGACCAGCACGGCGACCATCAACGTGGCGGCGAATACCTTTACCGATGCGGCGGGCAACCACAACACGGCGGCCCCGCAACAGAACATCGGTGTCGATACCCAAACGCCGACGGGCCACAGCGTGACGTTTGGTGATACGTTGTACTCGAATGCGGAGAAAACGGCGGCGTCATTCAGCTTTAGCAACGCGGAAGCGGGGGCCAACTACAGCTACACCATCAGCAGCTCTAATGGCGGCAGCAACGTGACGGGCACGGGCACGCTCGCCAGCGCCAGTGAGACCCTCAGTGGCATCGACCTGTCCAATCTCAATGACGGCACCCTGACGCTGTCGGTCATCGTCACGGACGGCGCAGGCAACAGCGCCTCGGCGGTGACGGCGAGCAGCACGCTCGACACGGCGGTACCGACGGGCCACAGCGTGACGTTTGGCGATACGTTGTACTCGAATGCGGAGAAAACGGCGGCGTCATTCAGCTTTAGCAACGCGGAAGCGGGGGCTAACTACAGCTACACCATCAGCAGCTCTAATGGTGGTAGCAGCGTAACGGGCACAGGCACGGTGAATAGCGGCAGTGAGACCGTCAGTGGCATCGACCTGTCCAATCTTAATGACGGCACCTTGACGCTGTCGGTCATCGTGACGGACAGCGCGGGCAACAGCGCCTCGGCGGTGACGGCGAGCAGCACGCTCGACACGGCGGTACCGACGGGCCACAGCGTGACGTTTGGCGATACGTTGTACTCGAATGCGGAGAAAACGGGGGCGTCATTCAGCTTTAGCAACGCGGAGGCGGGGGCTAACTACAGCTACACCATCAGCAGCTCTAATGGTGGTAGCAGCGTAACGGGCACAGGCACGCTTGCCAGCGCCAGTGAGACCCTCAGTGGCATCGACCTGTCCAATCTTAATGACGGCACCTTGACGCTGTCGGTCATCGTGACGGACGGCGCAGGCAACAGCGC
>NZ_JZAM01000100.1:0-1751 GCF_000960595.1 Vibrio sp. S234-5 | reverse complement strand
CAGAAACCTGATAGTAGGCCTGTACAACTTGGGTAACCTAGCAATAGATAGAATAGCCCAATGCCTCGACGGGAAGTGTGTATAGGTAAATCAGGCATGACCAAGGGAAAGAGCAACGTCTTACCTCGGGAGAGCTCATTGCCTGTCTCAGATGAGACCAACACAGCAGTGATGTTGTGTGATGGGCAATGAGAAGTCAGCAGAAGGCATAGTACTTTGAGGAAGTACAACTCAAAGGAAGGCCAGAACTGAATATATCAAGAAGCAGTCACTATTTACTCAATGATGTGGAGTCATAGCAAGATGGAAAACATCTCTACGTCCCAATAGGCAATACCGCAAGTAAAGCTCATGGTCACGAAGAATGACAAGCATGATCGGCGTAGAAAGGAGGACGAGTCTTGGTGACCCCCACTCCGCTGATGGAACAAATCAGCTCCTCAGCGAATTTGAACCATGCCCTTCGACGCGTGAAGAAGAACAAGGGGTGCGCAGGTGTCGACAGACTCGACATCACAGCGACCATCTCTAAACTTCGACAAGCTTCAAATGGGCAAGCGCTCCGCCAGAGTCTTCTGGACGGAAGCTACCAACCTCAACCAGTTCTGGGTGTAGAAATCCCCAAGCCGAATGGTGGCGTCAGGCAATTAGGTATCCCTACGGTACTGGATAGGATAGTCCAACAGGCGATCACATCAGTACTGTCAGAGCTCTATGAGCCGACGTTCTCCAACAGCAGCTACGGGTTCAGGCCGAACCGCAGTGCGCATCATGCGCTTGCGGCAGCAAGCCGCTATATCAGAGAAGGGCGGGGTTATGTAGTGGATATCGATCTAGCCAAATACTTCGACACGGTGAACCATGATAGGCTGATGCACAGATTATCTAAGGACATTAGTGATAAACGAGTATTAAAGCTCATCAGGTCCTATCTACAGGCAGGCTTAATGCGAGATGGGTTAGTAGAGCGAAGACAACGAGGAACACCACAGGGTGGGCCATTATCTCCGTTACTTTCCAATATTGTATTAGATGAACTGGACAAAGAGTTAGAGCGAAGAGGGCATAAGTTCTGTCGATATGCAGATGACTGTCAAATCTACGTTCGTAGTGAGGAAGCCGCCCATCGAGTCAAAGAGTCGATAACGGAGTTCTTGGAGCAGAAGCTAAAGCTCACGGTAAATCGTGAGAAAAGTGCAGCAACAAGAGTGACGGAGCGAGCTTACCTAAGCCATAGCTTCAAGATAGACGGAACCCTCCAGATATCAAAATCGGCACAAGCTCAAATGAAGAAGCGAGTGCGGAAAATAACGAAGCGAAATCGAGGTCGAGAGTTGTCGGTAATCCTCACCGAGTTAACCCAATACCTACGAGGTTGGCAGCACTACTTCAAGCTCGCCATAGGTCAAAGTGCGATGCAGCGCTTAGACGAATGGATACGGCGTCGGTTGAGATGCTACCGCCTGAAACAGCGCAAACGCAGATACAGCATAGCGACATGGTTACAACGACAAGGTGTAACAGAGCGAAATGCGTGGAAGCTGGCGATGTCAGATAAAGGGTGGTGGCGCTTAGCACTCTCGCCCCAGTTGAATCACGCAATGCCAATCAAATGGTTCGAGGAGAGGGGGCTTTACTCATTGAGAGATGGGTATGAGTCACTAAAAGTGTATTCGGAACCGCCGTATGCGACCCACGCTTGTACGGTGGTGTGAGAGGACGGAGGCCGTGAGGCCTCCTCCTACTCGATT
>NZ_JZAM01000001.1:0-250 GCF_000960595.1 Vibrio sp. S234-5 | reverse complement strand
TTCAAAGCCCTTTGTGTAACGCACTTTGGGACGAGGAACAAAGTTAAGCGGCAAATACCCGAGTGTATTACAAGCTCGGCATTCAATCCGCTGGTTTGCTATCTGGATGTAACAGGGGCTAGTGCCACGGCTTGCGCATGAGTTAAATAATTGTTAAGTCCCAAATAACACGTGCTCTCGAAACTCTGTATTTAACGCACATTTTAATTGCCGCCTTTTCAAAGTGCCTTTCATTTCTACTAACTTTATC
>NZ_JZAM01000126.1:0-45037 GCF_000960595.1 Vibrio sp. S234-5 | reverse complement strand
TAGATTGCGAATGACATGCGCCCAACAGAGTTGGTGTCTGTCCGGAGAAAGCCAGTTGTAACCGCTATATTGGTCACTGACCACAATGCCACAATAGTCTGAGTCCAATACCGTTTTTGCTGAATGCGTTGAACGAGAGTAAAGGATTTTTTCATAGACTAAATCCTCGCTTGCCACTAGCCAGCACCAACGCAAACGCTTCTCATCATTTCTAGAGTGCGACGTTTCATCTACATGGACCAGTGGCGTAGATTGTATGTTGGTTTTGATAGCTTGATGGTAACTCTTCACCCGCGAGGCCTTGACAGCAAAGTTATGTGATGAGGTTAACTTGATCCCATATTCGACTTGAGTGATCTTTCTGGGCTGGTAATTTGGAGGTATGAATAAGAAAACATTACCTCCACCGCCAGATTTCGATTCGCCTGAAGAGGCGAAAGATATCATCCATTTTTTATGGAATAAGCTGGCCGAACTTGAAGACCGACTAAACCAAAATAGCCGTAACTCTTCTGTCCCCTCATCCCAACAGTCTTTGCATAATAAAGCCAAGAACACTTCGCCGAATCGGAAGAAATCCGGAAAAAAGCAAGGAGCTCAACCAGGTCATAAAGGCCATCGCCGACTGCTTCACCCCATTGAAGATAGTGCCTCGGTTGAGCAATACTTACCAAATAAAACATGCCACTGCGGTGGCTATGTTATTCCAAATAGAAAACCCTATAAACGACACCAAATCTTTGATTTGCCTGATATCTCTTACACTCTTGTAGAGCATCAGGTCTTCAAAGGTGAGTGCTCATGGTGTGGTGATAAGCATCAAGCAGAGCTTCCTGAGTATGTACCTGATGTTCAGATGGGGCCAAATCTACATAGCTTTATCGCAATCCAAGCGACACAACACCATCAAAGCATAGGCAAAATACAATCTATGCTGAAAGATGTGTTTCAGCTTAACTTCTCTACAGGTGCGATATCGGCCGCGCAAGGGCGAGTAACTGAATACTTAGCTGATACTCACACGCAACTCCATGAAACAGTCAAAGCCTCTCAACTGATTATGGCCGATGAAACCTCACATCAACGCAATAATGAGAAACGTTGGATGTGGGCAGCACTGAGTAATGATGTTGCCTTTTTCCAAATCAACAGTGGTCGAAACCAACATGCCGCTAAGCGATTGCTTGGCGAAGCGGTTTCACACCTTTTAGTGACTGACCAATACTCAGCCTACAAATACATTGATGAATCAAAACGCCAGTTGTGCTGGGCGCACATTTTAAGGAACGTCATCGCCATCGAGGAGAGCGTTTGCCCTGAAAATCAAAAAATCGGAGAAAAGCTTGCTTTGATCGCTCACAGTGTATTCAGGTGCCACCATCGATATATCGAAGAGAAGATCACCAAAACCCAATACTATCGTCGGCTCAGGCGGTTAAGAAAGAGCTGGCTTCATTGGCTTAAACTGGGCAGTTATCAATGTTCCAAACGTTATCGAGGCCGATGCCGAAATCTCATATCTGATGACGCTATGGTCTGGCGTTTTATGGATGATACCGAGTGCCCGTTAACAAACAATGCCGCAGAGCGGATCCTGCGCAACTATATATTGATGAGAAAGTGCTGCTACGTGACTCGCTCATATCGAGGAGATCTGTTTCGTGAGCGCATGTTCTCACTCATAGAGACCGCAAAGCTCCAGCAGCTCTCAGCCTATAGATGGTTACGTGAAATCGTCGAGCATCATATGCTAAGAGTAAATTATCAGGTTCCTGCATTCCTAGCGTAAACCGCCGTCAATAGCTCGCGGGTGAATAGTTACGCTTGATGCAGTGGCGTCAGCATAGAAGCAATACGGCTTTGCGCTTCACTTATGGCACCCACTGAGAAAGTGGTACAAAACTGCTCTTGCAGTAGTGAGCGTATTTTTCGAACACTGAGATGATATTGACCAGCCAGTATGGCGATTTGGCTCATTAGGTTTGGCCTCATTATCCCTTGAGGGATATCGCTAGGTTTCTGGGCTTTCACGGCCTCCCCACATTGCACGCATTTACCTGAATAGAGCCGATATTCGGTAATGTCGATATGTGGCGCTGGGATTTCATGAACTTGGTGGCGATAAAATGGTTTGTCACTCATTTTGAGGTCAGCGTCACCGCAGCAAGGGTATGTGCTTTCGGGGTAACAATCAACAACCGTATCGGATCCTTTTAGTTCTGAGAGTTGTCGTTTATGCCCTTCGTGACCCTGTTTAGCTCCTCTCGGATTGCGACCACTAGAGCTTTGAGCTTTTTTCGTTCAGCCCGCTCTTTGGGTCCATCGGATGATGGTGATTTAGAGGAATTAGCGCTGCTGGTTTTTAGCCTATCTTCGTAATGGCGCAACTGTTCCCATAACTCGGATATCAACGCATTCGCTTCGTTAATGTCCGAGGCAATAGGTGGTGAGGATGAGAATTTTGATTTTTTCTTAGTCATGCAGTCAGCATGAACGCTAGGAATGATCACTCAATAGGCAAAATGGGATCCAGTGCTAATGATGACACTTTTTTTGCTGTCAATGCGGTGCTGGTAAACGTTTACGCGGAATCTCGGGTAACTATTCAGCCGCGAGCTATTACGGCCTTTTACGCTAAGAATGAGGGCTCCTCAAGTGAGGGCAACATCGAGCCATTTTTTTTGTGATGATTAGATACAATATGTTAAATAGATAAATTTGCCCTTACTTTTGCCGCTTAGGGACTAGACCCAGCTTCAAAGTGGCGAAAGTAGGGGGTTTCCTCTCCAGTAATCCTCAAAATCATTCTGAAAGTTAATTACTGTTTTTGGCTAAATGTTAAACGATTGTGATGCATATTCATTTCACCTCGATCTCGTCCTCTAATCTCCAAAATGATCACCTCCCCCAAAATATTTATATTCCATCTTAAATCAATCGGTAGTCCATCAACTACCTTCGCTTCGCTCTGCCAACCTCACTCGGGCTCTATATGCAGGTATATAGCAACCAGTATAAATCTATGGTTGATTGTTTTTTACACTATTTGTTTGTGTGTTTGTTGGTTTGTTTGTATAATAACAAACATACAAACATACAAACAAACTTTAGAAGTGACTGGGGAATGGAACATGGCAAGAGAAAGAGCTTTTACAGATCAACAAGTCATTGAGGCTGCAAATGCACTCTTGGTTGAAGGCAAAAACATCAATGGCACCTCATTGCGTAATAAAGTGGGGAGCGGACGCCCCAGCGCGTTGATGCTCGCGTATACTGACTTGCAAGAGCGGGGAGAGATCAACGCCCCGACGCCCCCCAGTGTGAGTGAGCTCCCTCTCGCTCCCCAAGCGCTCCCGCCCGAGGTCAACGACATGTTGTCCATCCTGCAAGCGGATCTAGAACAGATGATACGGCGCATCAATGACCACGCTCATCACACGGTCGAACAACGGTTAAATCAGGCGATCACCGAAGCCAATCAACGTGCGAAGGACGCCGCATTACGTGAAGCCGAGTCGGTAGCAGAGCAAGAGCGTGCCTTTGAGCAGGTGGAAGACGCGCTAGAAGAAATCGCCGGATTGCACGACGAACGCGCCGAGCTCCAAAACGAACTGGCCTCGCTGACGGCATCCCTCAAAGTGGCCCAAAGTGAAACCCGATCGGCGTTAGAGCAGATCGCAGAGCGAGACCAAAGGCTTGTTGCGGCGGCGGCGCAGCTCACGCAGAGCCAAGCGGCACTCGGTGAAGCACAGACAGAGCGCGCCAAAGCTCAGGGACAAGCCGATGCCCTGTCTAAGCAACTCAGCAAAGAAGAAACGGCGCATGACGCTCTGCAAGAACGCTATCGAGAGCTCGATACGACACACAGCCAAACCCAATCTGAACTGACGTCCTTGCAGCAAACCCTAACGCAGAGCCAAGCCGAACTGATGCGGATGAAGGCGACTTTAAATGAGCGTGAAGAGGTGCTTAACTCGGCCAAAGAAAGCGTACTCAAACTCACGGAGCGAAACGCAACCCTCGCGGCAAAACTGGACGCACTGACCGCGGCAAAAGGGGAAGTGGATGAACGGGTGAGCGAACTCAAAAAGGCCAACACACGGCTGGAAACGCTGCGGGAGCGACAAGAGGACAAGTTAGCGGATCAAGATACCCTACTCACTCAACTGCAAGCCCAACTGCATGAAGCCCAAACGCAATTGGCCAGGTACGAAGAACGGACCACATCGAAAGGCTGAGGTGACGATCGGCCACCAAACCAAGCAAAATGTTGAATTTTAAAATCCATATCACACTCTTTGTGCTAGCTGTCGCAGTGAAATTGTCGGTAAGGTTGCTGAAACACATAACTCCATGAGAACCAACATGAAAAAGATTTTACTTACCTTAGTGTGTGCATTTATCGGAGCCCCTGCGATGGCGGCGAATACGAATGTTGAATACCAAAAAACCTATGATTGCGCCGTGGGGGGATGTCTCCTAATGTGTAAAAGCCTAGCGCAAACTGACCATACCGTTCGGGCGCGGGACATAGGCAAAGCCGATCTGCGGTTGCTCAAGTCAGGAACCATGCTGTTCACATTGAGCTTTCCTGGCAAAAACGCGAAAACAGAAGTGATTATCCCGTCAGGGACAGAATCGTGTGAGCTGCGAAATAGCACTCAGTAAGCCCAGTTGACCCGTCATAGACGGGTCTTTTTTGGTTCGCCTACCCGCTGGACACAGATCATCGGTAAACTTTTGGCAAAAACTTACCACCTATTAAGCGATAGTTTACCACCACAACATCTAGTGTTGTTTAAGCTGCTGTAGGGTACTACATATTGTGTAAAACCCGTTTCCCCTCATTTGTTCATGGCTGCTTTTACGCGCTTAACGGTTGAACGCCCTTTACCTGTAAACTCTGCGGTTTGGTTGATAGAGCGTCCACGTTCTAGACTGGTGACAATATCAGAGTGCTTTATCAGGAAGTCGTCAGTGCTGACCGTAGAGCCTTTTGGCCGACCAAACTTACCGCTTTCGCGTTGGGTTAGCTTGATGCCACGTTTGGAGGCTGCGAGGCGTTTTTCTTCATATTTCCAACGGCCTGTAACAATGAATCGCTCCGCTTTGTTGAAGGGTTCTAGGTTGTTGGTCAGCTTGGTAAATTCCGCTTTCAATCGCTTCAATGATTTGTCATCAAGTACCAGGTATTCTGTGTGCGACCCAATACTAGCTAAATGATTGTTGTAACGATGAAAAACATACTTTTCAACGTGACCACAATTCGCAACTTTGCGCAAAACAGTGCTTTTTATTACCGCTTTACCAGTGGCTTTTTCTAGATCGAGTACCGTTTCTTTCAAGCGTTCCTCTGGCTCTCTCGATGTTCTTCCAACCTTGTGAATAACGCTGTTATCCTCTAGTTGGTACTCAAACAGATACAGTGATGCTTTGAGAATGGCTTGCTGGCGGTGCGCCTCAATTTCGAGCCAAGCGCGATGCTTTGTGCCGTGTTCGATTGCTTCACGCAAGGTGTGAACGCGCATTTGTAATGTGTTACGCATCCACTGGCTAAACCCTAGTAGTGGTAAGCTGCCAAGGATGGTTCTCGCGGTATCGGTAAAGATGAGGTTATCTGTCCGGTCGTCACGGTTAAACAGTTCTTGTTTGGCTGTACGTGTAAAGCGATGTAATCCAGACTTCCAATGTTGAAACACGTTTGGCGACTTGCTATCCGCTTGATAGCCGTCCTTTAAGGCATCGATGATCTCTAATGGATAGTTGAGGTGAAAGTGATGCCATGCGGGTATCTGCGGGATCTCATTCATAGACTCGTTACAAGTCTCGCCGTCATGTCTAAAGTGAGCCGCTTTCGTTTTGCCTTTCACCGCGATTAATGGACACAGGCAGAAAGGGCAAGCTAAATCACCCTTGCCTGACTTCTGCGAGTCAATGTGATGAAAGTTGCCTTCTGTATCTTTGCCAAGGCTTAAATATACAGACATATATCACCATACTTTTTTGAACCTAGTTTGATTGTAGTTTATATGGGTTCAAATAAGTGTGCAAATTTTGGTCGCATTTCTAGCGGTCGCGTTTTCCCCTAAACCTCGATTCCATATAGTGCTATGCTAAACAACACGGTCAAATATCGTGATGTGTGTATTTTCGATAAATTCAAGGATATACACATGACCAAATCTAAAGCTAAGGCTCGTTCCCTTGCGGCATCTCAAATAAACAAAGTTCTCAAACGCTGTTTGTTAATGTCTAACCCAGAGTTAAAACGGGCGGCACTTGCTTTGTCATTTTCTACCCTTCGAGTGTCCGAACTCGCACAGATCACCATCTCTGACGTACTCACACCTACAGGCGAAATCAAAACCGAAATAGCGTTAAGAGCTGCTTTGTGTAAACGTCGTAAGCCTCGCGTTATCTGGTTAAGCACACAAGCCAAAATGCTATTACAAGAGTGGTTCGATTACCGTAAATCTAGGCAATGGGCGACCACCTTTTCTACTGAGTACCAAGGGCTAAATCCAAGGTCTAAGGTGCTGTTAAATCAGTCGGGGAGGTCTTACTCTATGAAGAGAAAAACGCGAATTAATAAGAATGGCGAGGCCGTAAGTTATTTGGCCTGTGATTCTCTAGAATTGCTTATCCGAAATGTCTATCAACGTAGTGGCTTGAAAGGCTGTAGCAGCCATACAGGACGAAGATCATATGCCTCTAGCATGAACATGAAGGGTGTGGAACTCAGTCTTATACAACGCGCTTTAGGACATTCTGAACCATCTATGACGATGGAATATATAGACATTACAACGACTCAGCTATCTCAAGCCGCACAACTAGCTTTGTAGCTATCATTCTGATTTAAAATAGATTCCCTTTTTGGGAAAATAGTTATTGACTATTAACTGTGAGTTTCCCATAATGGGAAATGTAGACGAAGGGGAATCAATGCGAGTTTTATCAAAATCAACACTGCGCAATTTTTGGGAACAGCCTAACTATGCTGACAGTGAACAACCATTAAGTGCATGGTATGACGAAGCGAAGGGGGCAAACTGGCAAACGCCACAAGATATTAAAAATCTATATCGCAATGCGTCTTTCGTTGGTAACAATCGCGTAGTGTTCAATATTGCGGGTAACAAATATCGACTGATCACCGCAATTAACTACAAATTTTCGATGGTCTATGTTCGCTTTGTTGGTACTCATGCTGAGTATGACAAGGTAGATGCAACAACCGTTTAGATAGAGGTCAATATGAATATTAAACCTATCAAAACTGAGGAAGATAACCGCGCTGCATTGGCGCGTATAGCTGAGATTTTCGATGCTGAACCAAACACACCAGAGGGTGATGAATTGGACGTACTGGCAACGTTAGTCGAGGCGTTTGAAGAAGCTCATTATCCAATCGCTCCACCTGATCCAATCGAAGCCATTAAGTTTCGCATGGAGCAGCAAGGTTTAGAAGATAAAGACCTTGTACCGTTCCTTGGTCAACGTAGCCGTGTTACGGAAATTCTGAGCCGTCAAAGACGTTTATCTATCTCGATGATTCGCAAGCTACACGAAGGGCTAAAAATCCCCTTGGATAGCCTTGTTAAAGAATATCAACTGGTTAAGTAAGGGAAAAGATGCCTAAGCCTCGCGGTGGTTTTGTCGGCCATAAGCAGTTTGCAGTCGATCCCAATTGGATTAAAAGCCAACAAGAGATTCGAGTTATCAAAGAGCGAAATCGTTTTGTTGAGTGGTCGAAAAAATGGATTACGATAACTCGACTTAAAACAGATCGATTGTGGACAGATTCAGCTATCAAGAAGTGGCTAGGTGAGCCAAAAACTCAAGCAAAATACAAAGTATTTGCTGTGGATGATGTTAGAAAAGCTGAACGGAAAAAAGCGTTTAAAGAGTGGTTAGCACCTCGACTAGATAAAAAGTTGGCAACTGATCCACACTTTAAAATCAAGAAAATTGGAACGGTCTAACGACCAAGGGAAAATTCGTATGTCAGAACTCGGAGCAATCTCAAGCATCTTAGCTTTAATCGTACTTTGGGTTTTCATTGTCTTTGGGACGCGAAAAAAATAAGGGAATATAGAATGCTTGAACAAATAAAGAAACTATTCATATCACCTAAATCCGAAGACGTATTGAGACACGCTAACTCAATTTCTGTTACACCGAATAGGAATGAAACAGTTGCGTTAATGCAATTGGATGAAAATGGAAACCTTCACATAAAAGGGTTGGCAAAATTTAATGGGCAATGGATTCAATTGACTCCCCAAAGCAAAAAACCAATTGAGTTTACTCATTGGGTATACTATTCGAAATTAATGAAGATTTAATAATTATTGGGGAAAATATGTGGTCAAAACTACTAACCAATGCTGCAATTATATGGTCGGTCTGGTTTATGGTATGCCTGATTATGGTTGGTAAAAACGAGTTTGCAAGTAGATCAATGGATTCAGCTATCGCTCTTCAAAAATATAAAGAAGAATGTGTTACTTTGGGTGGCAAGGTTCGACACGAGAATTCGTTTTTGTCTGGAAATGTTTATTGTCAGGCGGACAATGGAAATGAAAGTGTATTCTTTTATCAATCTTCATTTAGCGTGGTTGAGTTATCATTAGATCTTGTCCAGCAACTAACATTGGGACTATTTGATACTTCTAAATTGAAATCAGATCTAAGCAAAGATTAAGGGAATTTATGACTCAATGCAGCACACCAAATTGTGGCAATTTCGCTGTTACTGGCGGCAAGTGTCACGACTGTTTAGAAGATGCTAACGAGCCAGTAGCGTTTAAATGTAAGCGCTGCGGAACGCCTGTCATCGAGTACACGATCCCATACTGCCCGACTTGTAAAAGTCGCAGTGATTTCGAAGATACGCCAATCAAAGGTTAACCAGAGGGAAAAATGCGCAAGGCTAGAGAGGAAAAGCTCGTTACGTCCGACATGAAAGGGTGTAGGGTCCAAACTGATAATGGTGTGGCTGAGGTTATCAGAGTCATAACAAGCCAACAATGGCTGCATATTCGTTATCCTGACGGCTCTATAGGTTGGGTTAGTGTCGGTCAGTTTAAAATTACCGAGTAGATAGAGGGAAAGTAGATGCAGTATGAAACAGATCCAAAAGTGATGATGACAACGAAAGATATCAAAGAAATCGCTCAACAATTTGAGATGCAGCGCCTTCGCATTGTTCCCATTGAACACGAGAGTCGTTTAACAAGTCAGGGAAATCCCGCAATTTGGTATTGTCTACTTATTGATGTAAAAATAGGCAAAGAGCCCCAAGAAATTAGCTTGGCCACATCAAGAAAGACTCTGAAGAAATTTGCCAATATCGATAAGGCTTTGTCTTTCATAGAGAATGAGCTAGATAAACGTCAAAAGATTAAAGAGATTTGTATCGAGAGAAAAAGCTTAAACATTGCAGCAATGATTAAGGGCTGATAATTTGTTATTCATTGCTGCAATGATTAAGAAATTTACACACAATGAACCGTATCAGTAAAGTTCAAAAAGAAATCTTACTCAGATTGATCAACGGCGTTTTTAATGGAATTCAGAGAGTGAAGTCCACTCACCTCAACGCAGCTGTTAACCGAAAGTTGGGCAAAACCATACACCCCAATAATTTCCGAACCTCTTGCGAGACGCTAGCAGAGAGGGGTTTGATAGTTAGAACGAAAGAAGATTTCGACTGGCACATTAACTTAACGCCTGAAGGCTTTGATAAGGCTTCAGAGTGGCTAGAGCTTGTCGATTCGTCTTTGTAGATATTCGAAAAGTGAAGATATGAAAGCTGTTCGCTGAATCGACCAACGGACAGTGGAAAATGGATGCGTCTATCTAAATGTCGATCTATCTGCTTTACAATCGTGGCTGTAAAGATGCAAGGTCTTGACGCACTTGTAAATTGTTTACGTGATCTGCAATTGAGTTATGAGTCTAGTTTGCAACAAGCCATTCTATTTACCACCGCTACAGCTAATTCTAGCCAGTGCGTTACCGCTTTGCGGTCGGGCTTTTCGCTGCGCTCGTATCGCTAACCTGAGCCGCGATATCGAGCAAGCTCGATGCGTCTCTAGGTTCCAGATACCCAATCCCTAACGCCTCCGCTACTGCGTAGCTGCGCCTCGTCGTCCCTCCTCGTTGCGTTTAACTGATTTCAACTAAGTCCGAGTAAGGGCTTGGTTTTTTATGCGCGAATTTTCCTTTCGACTCGCATCACATTACGGGCTCGCAAGCTGTTAAACCGTCTCTCAACACAACCTGGTTTGCAAGGGAAGTAAACGCTGCATCCCTAAAGCAACAAGTTGCTAAGGGCTGCTAGCCCCTTGTCAAACCAGAACGATGTTAAGAGGCCGGACAGCTAAGCGGCTCCGAAAAGTGATACTCAAACAGAAAGGAAACTCCTCATGGCGCAACAAAACACAACCCCAACTCTCACTAACTTGAATTCAGCAACCAGCGTCTCGCCGCTGGACCGCGAAAGCTCACCAAAAAATGATATCTCTTGTGCTGTTTTGTTGAATGCTCGTCGCGCTATCAAACGAGCGCACGCTTTGCGCTTTGTCGTGAAGAAAGTACGCCTTGCCAAGGAGCGTTTGAGCCAAAAGAAAAAGCAAAAACGTATTGCTATCGCAGAACTCAAGCAATCAATGCTTTATCCGTGCATTCAAAAACTGATTGGTGAAAAGCGTTGTTTCACTTTTAAGGAAGTTGAGCAGTTATCTCTATCACTTCGCGAAAGTGGCCTTGATTGCTGGACAGTGGTGATGGTGGGGAGTTCGCTTTCTCATGGGGCGGTGGTGTTTGCTCACTATAAAAGTATCGCGCCAGCACTGGCATTTAGAATCACTGAAAACGGGTATCTATTAACGTCATTTCACTTCAATTATCTAGATAAAAAAGAGGCTTAATTATGAGCAATATGAATGCTGTCACTCAGTCTGTTTATTCCGCAAAAAACCAAGAACTTTTAGATGAACAC
The DNA here is from genome assembly GCF_000960595.1 of Vibrio sp. S234-5. NCBI lineage: Bacteria > Pseudomonadati > Pseudomonadota > Gammaproteobacteria > Vibrionales > Vibrionaceae > Vibrio > Vibrio sp. S234-5. Next base: position 34,029 of record NZ_JZAM01000126.1, on the reverse strand, counting down.
AAGCAAAAATTTGCTCTTTCTTCCGATCTGTGGGCGGGCTTTCGTCAATGGGTTGAGGCTGGGCGAAAAGTGAAAAAGGGCGCGAAGGGCTGCGAGATATTTATGGTTTGCGAAAAGAAAGTGGAAAACGAAGGCAAGCAAGAGGGGGATGAAGACAAAAAACGCCAGGTTATTAAGTCTGTTTATGTGTTCAACAAAGATCACACCGAAGCGTTAGAGCAATCTAGTAAAGCGCATTAAAAAAGAAGCCTTAGCTTGGTGCAACAAGCTAAGGCGGTACTCACTACCCAAATAAAGGTAATAGCTATGTACAGCACCAATGTAATCGAAAATAAAGAAGAACGCTACTTTCCAGCGTCCATGGATTTTGATTTAGGCGAAATCGTCGTGAGTCAAGGCGTTATCAAGATGCTCGGCAATCTGCCGGTTGAACTATTGAAACCTTTCTTAGCTCGCCACAAAGGCGGTGATTGGGGGAATGTCTGTGTTCAAGATAAGCAGCAAAACGATCATGCGACACGTTACGGTGACCGCATTCTTTCTAGTTATAAATTCTGTGAGCAGTGTATTTGGATTATTACCGAAGCTGACCGCAGCGTAACCACTATTTTACTTCCTAGCGAATACTAACCAAGGAGCGGAGGGCGAAGCCCTCCGACAATGCATATGATCACTGTTAACTTCTGGAGCGAAAATGAACAAGCGTATTCTTGTGTTTGGGATGAGGGAGACAGAGTGATAAGCGGCTATCTAACGGAACTGCAACTAGAAGAGGAAAAAAGGTTAGGTGAAGATATTCAATGGGAGTGCAGCCCTTAACGCTCACGGTTAAACGGGCGGCGTTGCCGCCCTAAGTTGGTTGTATTGATACCCCTGAATCGATACAGGCGTATCTTGATGAAGCTGTAGCCTCTGGTGATGCAGCTTTCATCAGTCAATCTCTCGGTGTGATTGCTTGCGCTAAGGGGATGACAGAACTTGCGGAACAGACGGGATTATCCCGCGAAACGCCATATAGAACACTTAGTGCAAAGGGAAATCCTAAGCTTAAAGGATTTATGGCCATCATCATTTCTGCATTGGGCATCTCTTTGAAATTGAACGGCCATGCTTAAAAAGGAAGGCCGCTACCGCGACCTTTTTTATCGAATGAGCCGAGCAATCCCGTCCTTTAGGTCTTTAGGTCTTTAGGCCGGGGTGTTCGTTGTGCTAGCCAGTGCGTTACCGCTGCGCGGTCGGGCTTTTCGCTGCGCTCGTATCGCTAACCTGAGCCGCGATATCGAGCAAGCTCGATGCGTCTCTAGGTTCCAGATACACAATCCCTAACGCCTTCGCTACTGCGTAGCTGCGCCTCGTCGTCCCTCCTCGTTGCGTTTAACTGATTTCAACTAAGTTCGAGTAAGGGCTTGGTTTTTTATGCGCGAATTTTCCTTTCGACTCGCATCACATTACGGGCTCGCAAGCTGTTAAACCGTCTCTCAACACAACCTGGTTTGCAAGGGAAGTAAACGCTGCATCCCTAAAGCAACAAGTTGCTAAGGGCTGCTAGCCCCTTGTCAAACCAGAACGATGTTAAGAGGCCGGACAGCTAAGCGGCTCCGAAAAGTGATACTCAAACAGAAAGGAAACTCCTCATGGCGCAACAAAACACAACCCCAACTCTCACTAACTTGAATTCAGCAACCAGCGTCTCGCCGCTGGACCGCGAAAGCTCACCTAAAAATGATATCTCTTGTGCGGCTGATGGGATTAAGCAAAGTGAAAAGAATCTATTTCTAGCATCATTCAAGGCTGGCAAGCTTCGTAAAAATTCGAAGAAAGTCATTCAAAAGCTGCTTGATAGCTGTGACTCGTTGATCTTAAAAACGCAATCTATGGGGCTTGATGATTGTTGGAACGCAAACGAGCCTAAAGAGTATGACAAGGCCAAGTTTTGGGAGTGGTATGAGAACAACTATAGCGAAATGGTGATTTACTTAACTATTCGCGATGGCTTTCTGTCAAAGGTCGAGTTCTGCGATTGTATTTATCATTTTTCCGATGATCTTGTTATGTACTTTTCCATTGATCAAGAGAAGCCAGCAAAGCCAAGATTTTCATTTGCACAAGTTTGTGAGGCGCTTGGGCAAGGGTATATCTCACCCCTAAATCATGATGGTAAATATCCGTCACCCGATCCAGATAAAGATAACAGTGATGAATCTAGGCGCGTTGTAAGTCTTGGTGATTATCAAGCACGCGTTGAATCTAAAAAAGAACGATTTAGTGAATTATCTAATAAGGCTCATACTGAATCTGTGATTTTTTATCAAGCGTCGAAAGAGAGAGCGAGTTTGATACCATTCGGTCAACCAATTTTAGTTGGCCATCATTCAGAAAAACGAGCGAGAAAAGATGCGGAGCGTATTTGGCGTGATATGGGTAAATCCGTTCACGCTCAAGAAAAAGCCGACCATTACGAAAATAAAGCTAATAACGTTGGCTCGGCTGGTATTGCTTCTGATGATCCCGAAGCCGTTAGCAAACTAAAAGCAAAGCTAATTAGTTTGCAAAATAGTCAAGAGGCAATGAAATCAATCAATAAAGTGATTCGCTCTCATAACTTAACGGAGGATGATAAAATTGAATTTATGATTCAAACGCACAAATTTTCAGAATCGCAAGCTAAGAGCGTCTTGTTTCCTAAAACTGGATCGGCTGGCTTTCCTGATTACGCATTGAAAAACAACAATGCGAATATCAGAATGATAAAACAAAGAATTGAAGAGCTTGAAAGGCTACATAGTCAAAAACCTTTTGATCAAAATGGTGAAGTGGATGGTTCTAGTTATGTTCTTTATGAGGAAGACGGTCGCATAAAATTTCGATTTGATGAAATTCCTAGTGATTCAGTTCGAAATATTTTGAAGTCAAACGGTTTTAAGTGGTCACGATTTAGTGGTGCATGGGTTAGAAAAACAACGGCTAATGCGGTTTCATCTACTCAATACATCTTAAAAATGTTTACAACCCTTTGAACGTATGACGCCTCATTGATAATATGGGGCGTTGTTTCTATTCTGATATACTTCAATCTCAAATGGATTGGTTTGATGGTGGTTTATGAAAAAAGTGACACTGTTGCCATTGTTGATCATTTCTCATTCTGTCAGTGCTTTTTGTTTTGATGAGGCAGGAAAATATTACAATGTTGATCCTAAGTTATTAGAGGCGATCGCTACCGTTGAAAGTAGTCTTAATCCTTCTGCTTATAACGAAAATAAAAATGCTGCTGGTAAGGTCCTCAGTCGCGATTTTGGTTTAATGCAAATTAACTCAAGTTGGTTCGACAAGCTTTCAGATTTTAATGTGAATGAGCAAAATGTCTATGAGCCTTGTTTTAATGTGTCTTTAGGGGCTTGGGTACTCAGTGCTAACTTTGCCAGTCATGGATATAACTGGAACAGTGTCGGTGCGTATAATGCGGGTTTTTCCAAGCGCACAGAGGACGCCAGAAAAATATACATTCAAAAAGTTAAATCTGCTTATTATTCCCAAAAAGTTAAATAACGCATTGTGCACTAAAATGGTGCATTGCTGATCCTCTCCCTGTCTTCTTTGTTCCAACTGCGAACCCTCCAGTTAACTCTATTCAGTCGCCATAGTGCGGCTTTTTCGCGTTGGCCTGGTCAACCTTTTCCTAGTCCATACAGTTTAAGGCGATGAAGTCATCCTGACCTTTTGCTTTCTCTGAAAGCGACCACACACCACGGCGCATTGTAAACAATGCGAATGGTTGTCTGTGAAATCATTAAGTGCATTTAAAACAATAGCTTAAGTTATATATTTTCGGTGAATTGCTCATTGAAAAATTTTTAAAATCTCAACTAATTAGCCGTTTAAATCGTATTTGAAAATGTGGATGCTGTATTTAATTTCCATTTAGACTATGTGTAGTAAGGGATTTGGGCGATTTGAGTTGATTGTTACTGTTATTGTATTTGATTTCAATTTAGACCTTTTGCGAATTGGTCTGTGGCTATTTTAAATGTTATGATAATATGGATTTGTATTTGATTTTGCATTGAATCGTATTGACGAGATTTGAGATAGGAAAATCTAAAAATGACAAGAAGCACGGTGTTACAGGCAACGATTAAGGGGCAGCTAGAGCAGGATTTTCGTAAGTTTCAAAGGCGAGAGCGATTGACCGACGCCGACGCGGTGCGTCAGCTTTTGACACTGGCGTTACGTATCAAGTTGAACGACAGTGACGATGATAGACCGTCGAACCGTGAGCTCATGGAGGAGATTTACCGAGTGGTAAGGCAGAGCTCTGCGATTGGTGAGGTTATTCACGGGCAAACCTTTGATGGTGAAAAATTATATCGAGAGCAGAAAGAGTCAAAGCCCGTAAGGCAGCAGATTAAAGCCGATATCGATAACAAAGTGGATGCCTATCTTTCAGGCGAAAAAAAAGGGTAGCCGTCGCTACCCTTTTATTACCGTTCTAACTCTCTGTCGATTTCTCTGTCCTCCCAATCACTTTCTTTCTCTTGGTGTGCAAAGTCCATCTCTTGCTGAGGTGAATATTCTTTGGGCTCAAAGTGTTCAAGTGATTGACTGTCGATTTCTTTTTTCTCATCAAAATTCGATGTGTCTAATTCGCTTTCTTGATGAGGTGAGTGTGTTTCGCTTAATTCAATTTCGTGTACACTGTTATCCCTCTCTAGTTTTTCGATGCACGCCTTAATGTCTTCTTTGAGATTATCATCTGACATGAACTGAATGTCTCGTCCATTGAAGTTCTCGATGATTTTCTCAATGTTGTTTGGATTTAAATCGTGATTACCTTGGTTTAATACAATAATGATGTTCTGTCTCAGTTCATCGATATTGATGTTTTGAATGTCGTTCTTGTGATTGACATTAATAATGTCAATCTGTCCTTGAGTTTGCTCTCGAATTAAAAATGAATTTTCAATCGAGGTGCTGATGATGGTCGTTTTTAAATTCTCTCCTTGGTGGAAGCTTGTTAACTGTTTGGATTTGGTGCCTAGCGTTCGTGGATTAATGTCTAGTGTGTTGTCTCTATTTCCTTGTGAGTCTAAATAGGTGACTTCAATCGCTTTGGTTTCACCTTGTTTGTTGTGGATATTAGTTAACATGGCAGGGTGGAAAGTTTTATCTTCGGACGAGTACACCGCAGGGTGAAATTTTACATTGTCGTTTTCAATGTTGTTGATACCCAGATTGTTTAAGTACGTTTGAGCCAGTGTGCCATTGATCGGCTGGCTTTGATTTATGTACTCCTTGGCTCTTTCTTCAAACCGAGCAATATGCTTTGGTGTGGTGCTCAGTAATTTTTCGTGTTTGCTGTTTTCCTCCAGTTGGTATTTTTCTGGCTCATTAATCATTTGATGCGCTTCATTCATCGCCTCTTTATAGCTGATGTCTTTATGGCTCATCATTAGGTTGATGAGTGAGCCCTTTTCGCCCGTTGTGTAGTCTTTAAAATAGCCACGGTACTCGCCTGTTAAGGAAACTTTAATGGCGGATTTTCCACTGCCAAAAGTTAAGTAATCACGGTCTGATTTGGATTGATTTGGCTTGCCTAATAACTGAATGGCAAGACTTTCGGTGTATTTTGGTAGCTGTGTATTGATGTGCTCCCTAAATTTATGGTAGCCAAAGTCACCGCTTTTATTTTGGAACCGGACGTCTTCGTGAGGAAGTGCGTTGCGGTTAAAGTAAGTGGTGTCTTTGGGTGGGATTTGGTTAATGGTTTCTATTGCGCTGGCTTTATGGCTTTCTTTGGATAACCAACTTCTGACCAGTTGCGTGGTGTTATCAGTATAGAGTCGGATGTGCTGACTGGCACGGGTGACATCGATACCGGCGCGTCTTAGGTTGGTCAGTGCCCCTTTGCTCTGAATGGCGGTAATGACATGGGGATAGGTGGCCCCTTGCGCCATGTCGGCGGTTCGACTATACGCATAGTCCCAATGCCCGTCTTTGAGCTCACTGGGGTTGATGGTTAGCGTCTCTCCTGTTTTCGATTGCGCAATGATGCCGTCTGAGCTTGCTTGCGTGATGCGGTATTCCACGTTGGCTTTAATGTCGCGGCTTTTATCGGTAAAGCGCGTCACGATCTTATCGCCTGTTGAAAGCGGCTTTTCTGACACGTTAAACAGTGTGGTGAAGGTATGGTCTCGATTGCGGGGTAAGAAGGAATTGGTTTTACCTTTCGCGTCTTCGAGTGTTACCACACCATGCTCTGAATCCACGTGGGTTATGGTGGCGTATTCCCCAGGTTTGGTACTCAGTACTAAGCCTTTTTGGTAGGGCATCATGGTGGACAGCTCTTCCCCTGTCGCCCCGACAGAACGCAGCCTGGTTGTGATGATGTTTTCTTTGCCAATCTCTTGGGTTTTCATTAATCCGACGCGGATGTATTCGGTGATGGTGTCACGCTCCTTGTTGGTGTAAGCGATGATAAGCGTATTCTCTCGCGTCTCTGGGGTGCGCTCTAGATAATCTTTGGCCACGACAAAAGGCAGCTTTTCAGTGGCTTCTAGCTGCGCTTTGCGTTGGTCTTTATGGTGCTCATCCAACGTGGATATGACATGGTGGCCGTTACCTTGGTTGTCAGGGTCTTGCTGTTTGAGCTTATCCAGGGCGCTTTGCGGTTGCTTATCAATGGTGTTTTGTGCCGCATTCAGCAAGGTGTCGTTTTGCTGACGAATGATGTCGGTCATGTACGCGGTATCGATATCACCTTTGCTTATGGCCAGTTCAAACGGTTTACCGGCGCTAAGGGACAATAGCTGCTCTTTATCACCTAAAAGTACCGCTTTGGACTGACTGGCATTCACCAGTTCGGTAAACTCCTTAGCTTGCTTGTTGCTGACCATCGAGCTTTCATCAAGAAAGAATAGGGTATGTTGATAGTCGCTGGCGTCTCGATTGCCTTGCCTGATATCGGTCAGCAAACTTTCCAACGTTTGTGCTTTTACCCCTTTGCTTTCAAGCTCAGACACGGCGGCGTGAGTGGGTGCAAGCCCAATCACGTTTTGCTCGGGCAACTGGCTGGCTTCTTTGACTAGTTGGATAAGCTCAATGTTCGATTCGAGCATGGTGGATTTACCCGTACCGGCTAAACCTTGAATCGCCACAAAGCTGTCTGGGGTGGTCGAGGTCAGCGTGATGGCGTCTTTTTGTCCTTGGGTTAAGCGAGGTTTGGTATCGAGAAAGGTTTGCACCTGCTTAGGGGTAGCAAAAGGCTGATGTCGGTCTTTGCCATCGATGATGTTTTGCAAGATGCGCTTTTCCGTCTCCAGCGCTGCTTGTGTCGTCCAGCGTGTCCCGTCGCTGTATTCCGCTGAGAGTGTGTCGCTGCGTTTGGCCAGCTCGGTTTCAATTTGATCTTTGGTTATCGAGCTGCCGGCTTCTTCAAAGGCGTAACGAACCGCCTCGACCACTAACGCTTTTTGGCTAAACGCCGCCTCTCGCTCTGAAAGGTGGTTAAGGGCAAAGCTGACCGCTTTCTCGATGAGGGGCGCGTTTTGCGCTTTCGCCAGTGCCGATAACGCCTGACTGACATCTTGTTTTAACAAAGCTTGGGTGGTGTCGTTTAGGTAACGGTCGTTGACGTTTTGTGTCTGCAATACGCGCTCAATCGCTGACGGGGAAACTTGCTCTTTTTCCAGTGCGCTTTGGGCTTTATCGGGTTTATCGGTGAAGATATCAAGACGCTGCGTTTTTTCGGTCAGGTCATTGATGAGTGGCTTAGAAAGGGTAAACGCTTTGGCTGAGAGTAAGGTATGCGCCTTTTTCTCGATATGGCTGGCACCTCGAACGTAATCATATTGCAAAGGTGCGTCTTTTAAGTGCTCAAAGCTGAGGTATTGCGTTTTGCCTTGGCTTTCGAGTGTGACGCCGGTCTTATTGATATCGGTGACAAGGTAACTTTGATTGGCATCCAAACCGGAGGGGGAGTGTTTTCCTAACGTGCTAAGCCGTTCGCCTTTGGCTATGTTCAAACTTTGCGGTTTACTGATTTGCATCTTCATGGCTTTAAAAGCCCGAGTGGATGGGTCGAACGTGTGTGACTGTCCGTCGTGTTTGCTGAGTGTTGTCATGGTATTGCTCTCTTTATCGATACTGGCAATAACAAAGCTTTGAGGTTTGCCTTTGTCCCAATGAGTGAGCGTCATGCCTGGCTTGTAGTGTTGAACGAGCGGTTGCTGCGCTTTAGAGAGGTAGTGGGGGACTTGAGTGAACAGAGTGGTTTCATGGCGAGAAAGCGTGCCGGTGTTTTTGAGTCTATCCCGAATGGCTTCGGTTAATCGCCGTTGCTCGACGCTGGATGTTGCTATCACTTGAGTGTTGGCTTTATCGGGGAGGTCAGCGTAAACGCGCGCTATCCTATCGGTATCACTCTCATGCAGTTTTACGTCTGTTTCGATGGGTTTACTACTCACCCAAGTATGGCTCTCCACATTGCCTTTTTGATACAGCGAGATAGCGTTATTGGCTTTAAAACCTTGACGGCTAGAAACACGGTTTAACATCACCACTTTGCTGTTCGATTGCTTGGCTTTATCGGTCAGCGCTAACAGTTCATTGGCGCTCATCTTGTTGGCGTCATCGATGAGCAAGACGTCTTTATTGGTGAGCGGGACATCGCTTTGCAGTAAGCTATGGGTGGTGTGTCGCTGCTCTGGGGAAAAAGCATTGGCTATCCATGCCCCAAGGGTTTGGCTTTTGCGCTGTACGTTCTCCATCCCTTCGGCTTTGGTTTTGGCGCTTTGTGAGACAAACTGAACCCGTTTACCACTGTGATTACCCACGTTAAGCAGCTGCTGCGCGATACCTTGCGATGAGCCATGCACATTCACCACATGGAACTGTTTGGTGGAGTGGTATAATTCGGTAAGAAGACGCTGCTGACTTTCAGGGATAGCCAGTTTATTGAGCATCTTGGGTTCAACGTGAGTGCGCATATGGTGCGCTCGTCCTTGAGTGCTGTCGATAAGCGCCTTCTCGTTGTCAATTAAGCCTTTGGTGGTGTATTGCCCTTTTTGGCTGAGTCCTATCAACTCTCCTGTTTTTATCATCTCATCGGCGGCTTTTTTGATATCAAGCGCGTTTAATTGCACGGCCCCTTTGGTGAATTCTGAGGCGGTGAGTTCGATGATTTTTTCTAGATGTAAAGCGGTGCTGTATTGACCTAAGTGGTCGATGGCTCTGCTGATGGCGGCTTTCGTTTCATCGAGCGAGGGTATCGTTTGTTGCTCCTTCGCTTTCTGCGCGAGACCAACGAGTTGAGAGGGCTCATACCCTTGTTCTCTGACGGTGTTTTGCCACTGTTTATTGAGGCTGTCATTGCTTTGGTAGGTTTTGCCTTTGCGTGTATCAAGGTTGGCCACATCGCGAGCGGCGCGAGACTCAAATCCCAAATCGAGCGTGCGCTGGTCAATTTGTTGTTTGCGAGTTGAGGAAGCGTCAATAATGGATTGAGGGACACCACTGACTTCGAACTGGCCGTTCCCGACGCCTCGCGTTGCATAGCCTAATTCTTGTGCGTCTTTCGCGAGGTGGCTCTGATATAAAATCCCGTAGTATTTTTGGAAGTTGTAGATGCGCTCGCCAGTGCCGTTAATGACGCCCCCTTTTTGTTTGATGCTAGACGCCAGCGTGCGAAGTTGCCCTTCTTGATCACGTGTCATATTGGCCGCCAGAGCGTGTGAGTGGATTTGCATATCATTTTCACGACTGGTTTTATGGCGCACGACTGCAAATATCATGGAGTCCGTGTTATGGAACTCACGCTCTCCCTCTTTGTTGATGGTGGTGATTTGCGCCACGTCTTTCTCAAGCTCTGTGAGAGCGAATTTAACCGCGTTGTTGTGGGCTTCAATAAGGCGGGTATCTCCGCCAGTAAGCGCAAGAATGCTGATGGATTTAGGTGCGGAAAAGGTGAGATCAAACCCTGATTTATGATCGTCTCGCTTCCCCTTGATGGTTTCATCACCAAGTTTGCCTGATAGCACGGACTCTAATGTGGTTTGGTCCACGGCTTTGCCAGCCAGTCCCGCTTCGATAGCAAGCTTGCCGTGCCAGAAGGTGTTTTCTCCCTGGTCTTTTTCTTTGAGGTAGTAGTTGTCACCGGCATCTTTCTCTAAAGAGACATCTGGCAGATCTTTGGGGTTTTCTTCGCTTAGGTAGTATTTGGCCGCGCCAGAGGCAGATTTTAATGGGCTGATAGAAAGCATTGAGATTTTCCTTATGCAACGCAAATTGCCGCTGGCAGCAACGCTGAGCGGTGTATCGTGGTTAAAAGGGGGAAGTGAGGTGGAATTAAAAAGCCTTGCGGTCGCAAGGCTTTTTGTATTCAATCATAGGCGTCAGTGATTTCGCTATCTTGGGAGATAGCGGCTTCTTCCAGCTCTCGTTGAGCTCGATCTTGATAGTCACCATCGGATTTGAGTTTTTCAGCATCCTCGCTGGCCAGTTCCTTGACCGTATCACTTCGCTGTGCCTTTCTGATTTGGTCTGTTTCCAGCTTCATCTCTTCGGGCGTTTCAAACTGCTTGGCTTGGATTTCTGTGAGTGCATTGCGGTCTTCGTCATTGAGGAAAATGCCAGGCGCGACACACTCGCAATAAATCGCTTCTTCATACGCTTTGGTCATCGCCGGTGATGGGGTGTAATCGCGTTTGATAAAGGCGGCGCTGACATCTCGCATCTTATCGAAGTGCAAATCCAGTTGAGTGATAAAACTGCTTCCTGGTACGCGAAGGTAGCATTGCAAATCGTCCATGGCTTGGATTTCACTGCTCGATACGACAGGACGGGTGATCGTTTGGTGGCCAATCGATACCCCATCACGTAACGTATTCGCACCGTAAGAGATGTTTTCTCTTGATACATCGACTTCTTGCTCGCCCAAATCTTTAGAGGAGATTTGCGCCATCTGCGCCGAAGGCGCGCGGAAGTAAAAGCGAGAGTTGAGCAAATCAAAAATCACATCGGCGGTGTTCTTGCCGTAGGTTTTCACCAGCTGCGCATACGACTGGAGACCAATCACATAACAGCCACCAAACTTGCGTACCTCAGCAATGATGCTATCGAGTTCTGGCAGTTTATGCAGACTGGGCATTTCATCCATAATCACCCAGATCCGTCGGTCATCATCCGGATCAAGTCCTAAGATGGCGTTAGACGCAATCGCGAGCCAAGTTGAAATCAATGGTCTCAAGGAAGCGTGTTGCTGGGCATTACTGGATAAGAACAAAAAACCTCGTTGCTTATCATCGAGTACCCAATCGGTGATGGAAAACGGCTGGCGTTTGAGCTTGCCTTGATCGTCTTTTTCATCCAGTCCGTCCAAAAAGCGTAGGCTCTTAATGTAGGTGGCCAGAACGGATTTAATCGAGATGGCGGTTTTTTTGATGTCTTTAGAGACAAGGGAAGCCGATTCTGTGCCTTGTAAAAAGTTACCGAGGGTTTCGAGCTCTGAGGTGAGGATCAGACTGAGCAGTCTTGCGGTCGAGCAAGGCTTATTGTCTTGGCTCATGCGATACGCGGTACTGGAGAAAATGGTACGAGCGGAATCCACCCAGAACGGATCGCCTTCACCGTGCTGCGGAATAAGGGCGTTGGCAATGTTTTCAAAGTCAGGGGCATCGATGGCATCGCACCACACATCCCAATTAGCGCAGCGCTCATCAAATGGGTTGAGCAAGATATCTTGGCTAGGGTCAAAAAACTTACTGGTGAAGGTGCAGCCCTTATCATAAACAATGGCTTTGTCGCCTCGTTTGCGTATCCAGCGCAGTAGTTTGCGCAGCATGACGGATTTACCTGCTCCGGTCGTACCATCGATGAGTATGTGCTGTACTTCAAACTCATGTTTAAACAAGGCAAGGCCATCGACTTTAAAATCAGAAATCTTTCCGTTGCCTACACCTTGTTTTTTCAGCGTTTTGGCACGCTGCTTTAAATCCTGAGTGAGCCTTTTCGGCTCTGCAAGTTGAAACCCACGCACGTGAAGATCTTCACTTTGCTTTTCGCCTTGTCGTTTGAAAAAGCTCATCGCGCCCATCAAGATAGCTAACGCAATGGCGAGGGCAATTAAGAAATTGATTTGTGCTTGGCGTATGACATTGTCGTAAAGGGTAATGAGCTGTGTGTTTTCGAGCTGTGAGGCAAGGGTGCCGACGTAACGCTTTCCATTCCAGAAGGTCGTCACTTCACTGCTTAAATCGTGGCCAAGGTTGGCATAAAGCTGGTTGCGCCAGTAGTAGAATACAGACCAAAAGGCATTATCGGGGGCGCGCAGCCACGTGAGAAATCCGGTTAAGGCAATGACCGCCCAAATAGAGGCGTAGACCAAGGTATTGTTGACTTGAAAGAACATTCGAATCGAGTGGAAGGTGATTTGTCCACCACGGGTAAAATGATTGCCTTTGGAGCGTGAAGGTCTAGACATGGCAGTCTCCACTAAATAAAAGGTTGAAACGTTGTAAAGGCTCAATCAGGGAAACAAAAGCGTCCCGTTTGTTTGAGCATTTGCGTTAAACCCCTCTTTGAGGGGTTTTTGGGATAGAAATAGAAAACGCCTCTTTGTCGTTGGAAATGACAAGGAGGCGTTTTATTGGGTTGGCTATGAGTGTTGAGTAGGGGCTGGCATTCATCGAGATAGAGGATGTTGTCTTTTGCCGGCACACGCACTCTCGAATGGCATTTGCCTGAATGAAAACGCTCTATCTATGGCGGTCTATGTGCTGAGATTAGTATTTCCAGCTAGGAAGTTGTAAGTCCTTTGGAATAGGGTCGTAGCAAGGGTATTCGGTTTGTAATCCGTATTCGATGATGTAGTCGATAGATACACCAAATGAACCAGCATAGTTCGCTCGTCTAAACTTTTGAGGGTCATTCTTGGCGGTTTTCTCTAATACCGTCCAAATCATCTTTTTAATAAACTCAGGGTGGCGTTTGGGATCGAGCGCCATGGTATCACGCATACAGAACCAGTGATTGCCGCCTAAGTCTTGTTGACGATTTGCACTGCCAAAGTACGCAGATTGCAAACCTTGTAGATAGGCATTGAGGCGTATTGATTCGACGGTGTCCGTTTCATCAATGTGCTGCAAAAAGTAAGGCAGCTTGGTGAGGTCTGCCATGTCTTTTTTATCAATGCTCATGAGAGTTGGGCTATTGTATTGCTCGTGTATCTCGCTCAGCAGTTGAGTGAGCTCAGGAGAATGCGTTTGCGCTTGTGCACTTGCGCAGGTAAGCAGCAGTAAAGGTAGGACTTTTTTCATAATAACGCTCCTTTTAGATACCTGATCATAATACCAGTATTTAGACGGTGCATAAAGTCCTTTTTATGCACCTTGATCAGTATTATTTTTTGGGTTTTGGGGTGTATCTTGGCACCGCAGGGTAGGTTTGATCGGCGGTGACGTATTCCGTCCTTTCGGGTCTTATCACCTCAGCCTCTACCTCTGGTTTGATGGTCATCTCAATCACGGGCTCTGGTTTGGTGATCGACTGCTGCGTCTGATTTTGTTGCTGCTGAACATCCTCCGTAACCCCATCGAAGCGTTCTTGGTTAAACAGTCCACCGGTTGCTTTGTTGTGCATCACGGCGGTGCGGGTGGCGTCTACGGCACCTTGTGTTTTCTCCCATTCTTTCTCCATGGTTTTGCTTTGCTCTGGGGTGAGCGAAGGCGGCGTTGTCGGTGTGGTGGCTTGATGGTCTTGGTTCATCTTGGCCACAATGCGTGCGCTGTCGCCATCGAGTCCCGCCATGGTGGAAAATTGCTCAGTGCGCGTGAATTTCTGCCAGCGCTCTTTCGCTTCCGCAATGTCTTCCGGTTGGTAAGCGGTCATGAGACGTTGGACTTCTTTTGCTTTTAGCCCTACATCTTGCTCCAAGTAGTTCTGGAAGCCTTGGATTGCATTGGTTGTAAAGCTGGCCCCGCCCGATTCCAAACGGGTTTGAGTGTTGGATAGGGCGTTCAAATCCGCTTGGCTTTGCATCACGCTGGCTCCTAGAGACTTGGTGTTGCTGGCGTTAATCGCAAAGTCATGCGCAAACTGCTCAACTGACGTGCGCGTGTCTTTGTTGTCCACTTGGGTGCCGGCACTGGTGACGGCGTTGGCTCCTTCAGTGTATTGTTTGGTGGCTTGTTCAAGCTGCTGCCTTTGCTCGCTGGTCATGTTGCTGTAGGCGGTGCGCTCTTCGTCTGACCACTTCACCCCAGCGCTGGCGCTGGCGCTCAGGGGACCAAGCCTGCCTCCCGCACCCACTTCCACACCGGCATAAGCGCTTTGCAAGTACGCTTGAGATTTCTCTTTGCTCCATCCCGTTTGCTTGCTGACGTTGTCAATGGCGCTTTGCATGTTGCTCATGCCCTGACTGACTTGGGTATTAAAGCCAGTGCTGCTGCCTTCGCCATAGCTTAAGTTTTTACCCACGCTGTCATGCCAGCGGTCATTCAATGCCGCGCCAGCTTGGATGGTCTGCCCTAGTTGGGTGCTAGTCTGTTCCAGATTTTGCTGGGTATTGCTGCGCGCATTGGCGACACTCTCTTGCAGCATCGAGGAGGTGTTGGCACTGACGTTACCGCGACTGGTTGTTTGCGTACTGTCGTAGGTGGTGCGTCCATCGCCATGTTGGGTCGTCACCGAGCCATCCTGGTTTTGGGTGTAACTGTGTCCTTGGTTGGTGAGTGTGTTGGTATCAAACTTGTTGGCATGGGTGTTGTTCATGCTGTGGTTATCAATTTGCATACTGCCAAAGTCCAGATTACCGGTCGATGCAGCCGCGCTCGCTCTGGCATTGGTGGAATTAATCATACTCGATAGTTGGTAGTTCATGCTCGATACGACCGATTGTCCCCCTTTGAGGATGCCCCCTGCGATTGCCGGCACGCCTATCATCAAGATTCCGGTCATCCAGGCAAAGCGGCTGTGAAGCTCATCGGCCGCATTGGCATTGGAGAGGACGAGGCCACCAAATGTACCAGAGACATCGGTGGATAATGATTCCAGTCCCCATAACTGGATGCCATTGATGATAGCAAAGAGCACTGGCCACGTAGCCAAAAAGGCAAACGTGCCAAGGTAGTTTTTCAGTACCATCAGGGTTAAACCTGGAATGACCGCCGCACCGGCGACAAAAAAGGCCAAGCAAGCAAAGAGCATAAACAACATGGTATGGAGCATGGGTAAATACTCCCTTGCCATTAAACCGAGAGAAGCCCACATCGAAGTGGTTTGCAGTTTGTTGGTTGTGTAGGCGTAATTGAGCGCGGCTTGGGTGGGGTCAAGGCTATCTAGGTTGTAGCGAAGTTCATTCATCAGCATGTTTTGCTTAATGGTGTTGGAAGCGCTGGTGCTGATGGAAAAGAATTTGTTGTAGCTGCGTTGGATCGATTGCACGATTTGCGGTTTGTAGCGATTGGCTTCTTTGCCGAGTAAATGATGCGCTAACAAGGTGACATTTTCATTCGAAGCCGCATCAAAGCGCTGTTTTACAATGGGGTAAGCTTCTTCACACAGTTTATAGCTGATTTTTCCGCCGCCCTCATCAAGGTAGAGCGCGCGCAGTGGGCTTTGTTTGATGCCATCGAGAAAGGTAAAAATATTCGTGGCGGCAAAGAGTTCATCCCAAGTGTACTTGTGGTTAATTCTCACATCGCCAATCATGCAATTTTGAAAATAATCACTCCACAGCTTTTTGAGTCCTATTTCGCGCACGCTAGATTGCCTTGAGAGCTGATAGAGCTCAGAGGCAAACAGCATGCCTGTTCGCCCATAACGCTCATCATCTGAGGTCGTGAAGATGGCTTCCACCCCTTCGGTCATCCCCACCATGATAGAAGAGAAAAAGTAAGTCGGCACGGCGACGAGGTAGGGAACGTTATCGACTTTGTAGGCTTTTCCTGGTTGGGTTTTGTCAATGATGAGCATGTCTGCTTTCATGTTGATAAGAAACAATGGCACCGCAAAGAAAACCACCATCCATTTGATAATGTCTTTGGGGTTACGAGAGAGCATGAAGATAAACAAACTGGTGATAAGGCCCAGCATCATGCACATCTGTAAGTAATCGCCAAAGGTATTAGTTTTAAAAAAGGTGGCCAACGCGTTAAAGGCTTTGTTGACCACCTCGCCAGAGGTGTAGGTGTAATACTCAAGTATCATAGGTTAGTTCCCATAAGCCGGTGTTGGTTTGGTGGTTGTGCCGATGTCCTTTTGACTTTGCTGCGCCGTTTTTCGTTGTGACTCGATAAGCTGGTTGCGCTGGTTAAGCGCCTCAATGGCTTTGTCGGCAAGTCCTGTCGTAAATCGTTTGGCGTTATCGATATCGCGCGTGATGAGGGCGATATCCTCGACACTGTTATTGGTACTGGCCAGTGATTGGCTGGCGATACTCAACATATTGGTGAGGTATTGATTAAGAAGCTCTACCGCTATCATGCGTGAGTAACTGCCGATCTCGGGTGTTTGATTGGCTGACAGATCATCCATAAAAAATTTGAGTACCGGTGTCTGGGTCAGCTCTAGAAAGCTCTTTTGTTTATCCGTGAGTTTTTGGTCAGTCGCGATGTGGCGTAGTATCGATTCCAGTTGTTTGCGTATCTGGCTTTGAATACCGTTGGCCTGACTGATGGATAAGTTGTTGGCCTTGGTGATGGTAATACACTCTTTCGCTCCGGTGTTTCTGCACTGGTAAATGTCGGCTTTACCTCCTTCTAAGAGCACGTTGACCAAGTTGTTATTATTGGTCAACAAGCTAGGGTAGTAGCGAGGGTCGCCGTTGGCATCGTAAACGTAGGTCCCTGATAGGCTCATCATAAATTGCGCGAGGTGTACATCTGCCGACAAAAACGCATTATTAATAATTGCCGACCACACCACATTATGATTGGTTTTGGTGATGTCTTTCAGGGCTGAGTCGTTTTTTGCGTTGGCCAGTTGACCGGCGGCTTTACCTCCCGCCCCACATTCATGCTGAGCTTGTACCCAGTCTGAGAAGGCATTGTTTTGTGTGCCGAGCGTGGCACAAACATGCTTTTTGGTGGCGGGTGCCGCAAAGGCCGCCAATCCACCGATGGCGGCTTGTGCGGCTTCACAAGAATTCACGGATTGGTTTAGGTATTTGTCAGCAATGGCTTGCAGATTATCGAGGTTTTGTTTGAGCTGCGGTGCCCAAGTCTGCAAGGCCAAGTTGACAAGAAAAGGGGGGGCGTTGTGGATAATGGCTTTACCCAGTTTCACCAGTTGGTCCGAATTGACATGAGAGAACCCCCCCATAAACATGTCAATTCCCGAGCAACCCGCACTGATAGAGGGCACGGTGACACTGACCAATTGCGCGTCCACGATGGGGGTGCGTACAAACAAGCTGCCTCCGGTGTAATAGTTGGCAGATTGGCCTTGGTAAGCGCTAGGGTTGGATACGTTGGCGTTATAGCCTGAGCTATCAAAAAAGCGTGCTAGGGCGTTGTTGGCGTCGGCGTGACTCATTGCGGGTAAAGCGATGAGCAATAAGGGAATTATGTTCTTATGCACCGAAATGGTGGATAAGTGGTGAGTAAAATAGCGCCTCATTGCAATGCCTCCTGCACTCGTGGATCATTGAGCGCGTTTTGAATGCTCTGAGCTAACGTGCTTTCTGGCACATCGCCGATGCTCAAGCGGGAAAACTTGCGGCTGTTTACGTTCATCAAGAAGAGGGCCGGCATGATCGCTTTCGCATTTTCAGGGAAAAAGGTGCGGCCAATTTCAGGGGTGACCGGAATGGGAACTTCAAAACCTGGGATGCCTGTAGCATCAACAGAAAAAGCATAGACGGGCAGTTGGAAGCGCTCGCTAAGGCGAGTGACTTTAGGCGATGCCTGATGGCAGTACGAGCAAGTGCTTTGAAAAAAGAAGACTAAGGCGTATTGGTTTTGCATGGCGGCGTGCGCGCTGCCAGCGAATAGCGAAAAACTCAGCAAAAGGATACTTAGATATGGCATGACGCCTCCTTAATGTTTAAAAATCGGATTGTTCAAAGTTGGTTGCGACGTTGTAAAAACGCCCAAGTAGCTCATTTTGGCTTATCCAGCCATACGCCAGTGGCTTCATCTCTCCAGTGCTTGGGTGCACTAAAATCAATGCGGGGGTAAACGGCACTGAAACCTTGCCTTGGTTGTGGCGGTTTTCTTTGATGTTAGTGATGAAGGTTTCATCATTACTGATCCCAAGGAGCTCAAAATGGTATTGGTCAGCAAAGGCTTGAATGGATGGGGCGAGTTGCTGACTGAGCGTGTCTTTGCCGTCATAGACAAAGAAAAAACCCCAGCCTTCTTGCTTCATTTTCTCCACGGCCTCGGTTTTCTTTTTGGTTTCAAGCTCCAAATATACCTGCCTTGCGGCTTGCTCTGTCGGGTGGTCTTTGGTGTAAGAGAGCTCGGGTTTTTCCAGTAGTAAAGCCTTAAAGGTCATGCCTAACTGGTCGGTTTGGTCGGTAATAAATCGATTAAGCGCTAGGAACCTGGCCAGTTTTTCCTTATCTTTGGGGTGGATAACCGCATCGTTTTGCGCCTCCTTATGCATGGTGTGGAACCACGCCATTTGTTCGGTTGCTGACAAGGTTTTCGGGCTTGATATGGTGGTTTGGGTGTTGCTTGGTAGTGACTCGGGTTTGGGCGATTGGGGGGCTGGTTTGGGTTCGTTGTACCATCGCCACCCTGGCGGTGTTTCATTAGCCAAGGTGGGAAGTTGAACAAGCAGCCCTAGGGTAATGACGTAAAGCAGTCGTTTTTTCATCATCATAGACCTTGATTGAGTGAAGCAAAGTGATTAAGAAGGATGCTTTAATTGCCCGTTGCACTTTGAAGCCGTTCCTTGATTTCATCAAAGTTAGGGAGCTGGGCGTTGGCGTGCATCTCAGGGTAAAACTCTTTAAAGTCGATGTACTCAAAGTTGATTTGACCCAACTCTTCGGGCGTGATGGGGGCGCAGGTAGGGCTTTTCGCACTGCCAAGTCCCTTGCCTAATTGCCCGATAGCGCCTTGCTCTTGAATGATTTTGGCAAGCTTGCTGTCATAAACGCAGTAGCTACGCTTTTTACGAGTGCAAACGCCTAAGACTTTTTTGGCGCAATATTCACCGACATAGAGGGTTAATCCTTTCTCTTTAGCTTTGCCTAGTGCCTCTTCTGCTTCGCTGCATTTTGCGCCAACATCTTGTCCCCAGCCCGAGTCTTTGCAGCAGTCGTTAAAACCGGCGAGTTTTTTGTCACACATCATGGGTTTACCGGTAAAGATTTGTGGCGGGTCGCCAATGTCTTTGACCGCTTCGGAAAGGCCAGCTAATGCCGCGACAGATTTATCAAAGTTGCCATTAAGTTTGGGCTCCTCCGCATAGCAATCGCCATCAAGGCAAAAGGATTGTTCACCGCACTGCATTTGGGTGGCGCGGCATGACTTATCAGGACAGCTTTTCTCAATCTCTTCTTCGACGCAAACCCCATTTTGTTTGAGTGAACAAGAACGAGATTGTTCGTTGCAGTCGTTGGGTAAGCTGGCGCATGAGTCTGCTAGTTCACAAAGGTGATCAACCTGGTATTTCCAACAACTGAGATAAGTGCTTATGCCATTAATGATGCGAGTCTCTGCACCTTCGACGCAGGTGCGTTGTGTTTGTTTACATTCAGGCAATAACGTTGAGCAACTGGATTGCCACTTCATTACGTTTGCCCCTTTTTTGTAATCAATAGTGAATGTACCGTTGAACAATCCAGCATCTTTAAGAATATCAATCGTGATGTCACTTGATGTTCCTAACGCGGTTGCCTGATAGAAAGACGGGTACTTTTGGAGGCAGATATAACCAAATCCCCCTTTTGTACAGAGGCTTCGTTCCGCTTCGGTTGTGTTAGAGCCATCCCTGTAGGGTTTGGAGTGGATCACGTTGTTGTTGATAAGGAATTTAACCCCATTATTAATGGCCGGAAGACAGCTTAATCCTTGGCATGTGAGTACCGTAGGGAAGCGGATCCCTGTGATTTCTGTTACGCCTTCTGGCAGCGAATAATGAATAGGAGTAAAACCATTATAATCAAATGAAACACTGCCAGTTTCTATACTTTGCTCAGACACATAAGGCGTTTCAAAGCAAGAGACAGGGTTGTTCGTTGGTGAGGTGCAGATACGTGTATTATTTTCAATCAAGCACTGCGTTCCAGTCTCACAGTCCACATAGGCGTTAGAAATGCCATGGGTCACTTCAAAGGCATGTTCTTGACCGAGTAAAGCAAAGCGCATCGCAGGGTCGCTCTTTATATCAGGCTTACCCTTGTTGAAGTTATTCTGTATTGCTTGGGCGGTCTCATCTTCAGCGAAAGCAAGGTTTTTTTGGCTATTGATGTCACTGTCAGACAGTCTCGATTCTTTGGGCGCGCGGATATCTCGGCGGCAGGTTTCATCGGCGCAATACTCATCGATATTAAGCGGTAACGCATTGGGTGTGAGTGCTTGACTCGCGGTTTGCTTTGCCCAATTGGCGCTGTCGGTAAAAGTTTGTTGGTCGTCGGCGAACGCCAAAGTGCAAAACAGGCTGAGCGCGAGCGCAGCCCAAGAATACAGGCGCATAGGGAACACCTCACTAAACGTAATGGCAAGAATAACTATTGTGAATATAAGGTGCGCAGTAGGGGCTGAACATTTTGCTGCGCGTCCCCTAGTGCGAGGTAATCCAGTGCTTGATAAAGCGAGATATTACCGTAAAGAATGTCGTAGTCCGTGGTGGAGCAAGGCTGCTCAGGCAGGCAGCGACCTGGTTTTACTGAGACAAAGGCGGGCACCTTGGTGATGCCAAATTGCTTAAACCAATCCGGGCTGATAGAAAATCCGCTCTGAATGGGGGCTTTGTTGGGTGAACGTATCAATGACTCGATGCGCTTGGCGGTCGCAGGAAAGCCTTCAGGTAAAACGCCACGTATGACAAGAGGGACACCGAGATGTTCACTTTGCATTAAGAGCTGTTTAAGTGCGGTCTCTGGCATGATCAACGACACAAAGACCATCACCCCTTTGGGCGCTTGTTCTGGATTACGTGTCGGTTTTTGAATGCCTAATAGTGGAGAGAGACTTTCTTCTTTCACCAGTTCTTGGATTTTTCGGCTAGCCTCAAGCGCTTCCTGCTGATAGGCACGGGCTTGATTTTGTACCTGGTCAATGCGAAACGGATTTGTCGCGCTGGTTTGCTGGCTGAGCTCTTGCTCAAGCTTGGCAAAAGCTTTGAGCTCTTCTTCTGTATAAGCGTGGCTTGGGAGTGAGACAATCAAGCTCAGAAAAAGGAGAGAGCGCCCAAGGGCGCTCTCAAACGATAGTGTGGTCATGCTAACCTCTTCGCTATGGACGTTTGAAGGGGGGATAGAGAGTGTGGGCGTCTTGAAAACTGATTGAACACACATTGCGAGCGTTAAGTACTTTGTAAAATGAGAACGGAAAACTCATCAAAGGAAAACTGCAATAGATGTGCTTGTGATTAGCGATATCTGTCTTTAAAAAGTCTTCGACAGAGCTTAAGTTGCTGGCAATAAAAAGATCTGACTCGCCTTGTCTTGTTGACTGTGAAAACGTCATGATTTCCCCCTTACAAAAATACACAGTTGCGTTTTCGCCACTGAACAAAACCAAAGTTATCTCCGGTGACGGGGTTGTCGTGCCCCGCTTCCCACAAGGTGGTGGTGGTCGTATAAGGATGGCACCATGCTGCATCAGGGATGGGAGACGACATTTGATAGCGGTAGCGGGATTTGGGCAAAATGGGGTCTGGATATTGATAACAAATCGCCCCATCCTCACCGCGCGTCTCCCATACGATACCTTGTCTGTGAAGCTTGTAGTTCAGCTTTTCCATCAACAGCGTCGCCGCTTGAATGGGGGTATCGCGGTAGTTCGTTGTGCCAGTCAGTGGATACGCACTGCCCTGTGAACCCAAGCACCAAAAGAGCGCATCAATAGGTAAGACAACGTTCGTTGAGGTGATCATGGCTTCAGGAACACAAGCAAGTTGTGCAATCAAGTTACCAAAAAGCAAGGCTTCTGGGTTAAGAATAAGCGACAGTTCGTCATCATCCCAAAGTGGATCAATTTCGGTCATGTAAGCGACGTCAAAATTGTCGGTGGCCATACAAGCGGCGGATTGCATCAGCTGCAACCAGTAAATAACGGGGTATTTGTACCAGTGCGCATGATAAAAGCCGCCGTCACTGCTGTCGCTGTCGCGAGCGGTCACTCGCCCACCCACTCGCTGACTGTTTGCCCCTGACATTTGCGTGCCCATGTTAACCATGCAATAAGGAACGCGGGTAATGTCCGTTAACGCGTAGGGCTCCCAATAACCAATGTTGACCCCAATTTGCACAAAGACCGGTGGCGGCTTTGGGCAATAAGAAATCGGTGAGACAGGATTATGGGTATCGGGGTATTTTGAGGGCATGACGGTGGCCGAGCCGATGGTCATAGGGAATAAGCAATCCCAACAGATGTCTGTGATGGGGTTGATAAAGCGGCTTTTGCACGCCGCGCCGGCTGCTAGGGTTGATGGTGCTATAAAAACCAATACGCAGCACAGTAGTAAAGGAAAATATCGCGGTGTCATGGCTCGATCTCCAACGGTGGTAAACCAGATACATCCACTTCATCGATGCGCCAGCGCGTACCTTCTTGATAAGCAATAGCAGGTACGTGAGTGATGCTGAGCCTTTCGGTTAAAAAGCCGTCTTGTGCAAAGTATATTCTGGCATCGAGTAAGGTTGCCATTTGGTTTGGGCTACCTCCGGTCAGTATCCACTTTATCGGCTTGGTGTTTTGATACTCGCTGGCAAAGCGCCTTTGCTGCGCGTCTCTTGCATCAATAAAGATCAGTACCTTGCTGAGTTCAAATTGAGGTAAAACGTCTTTTCCATCGACCTTTGGCCAAGTTCGGCTGTCAAAGGGATTGACTTTAGTACCCGCTTTGGCAATGACTTGACCGGTGGCGGGGATAATGATGTCTTTCGGGATGGTGATGCTTGGGTCAACGTAAAAGGTGCGAGGGTTGGTTGTGGTCATTAATCCTTCAACCGGCGGCGGGTTTTCAATGCTTTTTTTAACTCGCTCGGTAAATTCCTCTTGCATGTCAGCCAGCTTACCGTTTGCTTCAAATTGTCTCAGCCTGTGGTCAATCCATTCAAGCATGTCAATTTCACCGATTGGAAAGACGGGGGCGACTTGCCCCAACTCTTTTCCGTAAGCGCTAAAAGTGGCCATACCCGCTGCCAGGATGAACGGAAGCGAGCTAACTGCTCGCTCCAATTGCTTGATTAAAGGCTTCGATTTCTTTGCCATAGAAGTGCATGGAAGTCTGTTCAATGGCGTCTTCCAGTGCCATGCCTTGTTTGTAAAGATTTTCACAGTATTCAAACTCCTTGGGCTCGGTTGAGAACATGGCCCGTTTGACGGGGGAGGCAAAAAAGCGGTGATAGGTCACGTGCCCACCGGCTTTGATGCGTGCGCAGCTGTATCCTGCGGTGGAGGACTTATCAAAGCTTTTGATGATGCGCTGCTCATAAGGGCTAAACGCAGATGGGTTTTGTGACAGGTATTTATCAAACCCTTCCCCTTGGCGCAGAATGATGTGGATATCGGAGTTGTTGTAACAAGCTTTCGCCTCCTCACTGCTAAAGAAGTCTTCAATCCCTTGGGTTACCGTACAGAAAGCACCTCCGAACTTACGAGCGGTGCGATAGCCGGTGTTGATGAACTCACGGGCTTGCTCGTTCGCCCCAGACAGTAAGCTCCACGCTTCTTCAATGATGCACAGCTTCGGTGTTGAACGAGAGCCTGATAGGTACATTTGCTGATTGATCGACACCATCAGGGCGAAAATCACCGGACGAAGCACCGCTGGCGGGAAGCCATCCAACTCTAGGGTGGTGATTTCCACTTTAGGATCGAGCATCGACGGTTTGTTAAACACTTCTTTGTACATTCCGTCACTACAAAACTTTTTCAGTTGCACCGCGATGTCTTTAATGCGCCGGTCGGAATCGATGCCGGCAATCTCAATCAAGGCGTCTCTGACATCATCCACTATCGCTTGATTACCTTTTCGCTCCCAAGCGGTGACGATGGCGTCACCCAGCACGCTTTGTTGAAACGCCGTTAATGGGGCGTAAGGGGACGCGATGGTGGCAAAGAGTGCGGTGATGTTGTCGAGCGCTTCCAGCATCGGGTCAATGGCGTGTCCGTCATCATCAACAAACTCAAACTCTGCATTTTGTATCGAGCCTAAATGCGTGAAGGGGTTTAAAAAGATATTGGCGTGCGTCATGTAGGTGCCGCCGAGGCTTAACGTCAGCTTTTTGTAGCTGGAGCCTTTATCGAGTATCCACACTTTACCGCCCATAGCGTAGATGACTTCTGCCATTTCCTGAACAAAAAAGCTTTTTCCTGCCCCAGAGCCACCGGTGAGTGCGATGTTTTGGTTGTCACTGCCACAGGTAAAGGGATTGAAAAATGAGATTTGCTGGCGCATTGTGGGAAGAAGTACCCCCCCTTTGAGTTGGCAGAAGTCCATGATGAGCGGCAAGAAATTCACCAGATTGGAACTTTTTAATGTGCGCACACGACCTGCCTTTTTACAATCTTGCCACAACCCTTCACTCATCATAAAAGGCAGTGTGGAGAGCAGGGACTGTGGCTGATTCATTTTTAGCGGGATGATATCGAGTCCTGCATTACTGAACGACTCTTTCGCCGCTTGTGTGTCTTTCTTTTGGTTGTCCTTGTCGGTAAAGAGGGTGACGGTCAGTACCATTGACGCAATCGTAAACTCTTTTGAGAGCAAACCTTTCTGTATGCCTTTGCGCTCTTTGAGTTCGTCTTCTGCTGTCGGTGCGAGCAGCGCCATTTGACTGTTCACGGTTTTGTTGAGGTCTTTAATTTTGTTGTCGTTATCGGCGTTTTGTTTGCCTGTCGGTTCATTGCGAAAATTCAGTGTGACGCGATACGGACACGTAATGTTGCGTGACACGTTGCGAATGGAGGAAAACGCCTCTGGTAGCGCATAAAGTCGATAATCCCCTGGCAGTCGAGACAGGCCCATGTTCACGATCTCGGTTTGAACTTCTTTTCCTTGGTCGTTGGTATGTCGAGTGGCAATGTGACCGCGATAGGTGAGGGCTTCTGTATCGGGTGATAACGCCTGTTGGTTTAAAGGCTCTAGGGGGTTGTAGCTTTTTTCCTTTGGGCGGTCTTGCCGCTTATCAAAGTTCAAAATATCGCCCACACTGGTGAGCAACATTTCTGGGGTGACGGGCAGCAAATCAAACCCAAGTTGCGCCAGTCCTGTTTCGAGGGTGAGACGCGCATCGAGAAGCTCTTGTGGGTCTTTCTCACAGGTGGAAACAAAAAAGAACGCATCGTGATCGCGTAAGTCGAAACGATTGTTTTTTTGTCGGTGCAAAAAGCCGTGCTGCGCGGCATAGTGAGCGTAAATGGCATCGTCATTGGCCATCTTTTGGCAAATGCCCCCGCGCTGACTGAGTTGGGCTTGATTACCCTCTAAGTAGTGCGCGACGCGGTTATGGCCAAATAGTTGTACTTGATAATCCCATTTGTCACCTTGGGGTAAATCACCAATAAGGTGGCTAAGCGATTGAATAAGATCGTCATTAGCACCGCCTAGAACGCTGAGTTTGAAGCCAAACCCACGAGAGTGTGTGTTTTCAAAGACGCGTTCAATTGGGTCATAGTCTCGATAGGGCAATTCATGGTGGAGGTGGTTTTGGGCGCGTTTCGCCTCTTGGAATAAGGCGGACAGGCCACTGCTAGCACGTGAAAGCATAATGGCTCCTTTTTTCTTTTACCAATACAAAGACAGTGGCCAACTGGCACTCGCCATGGCCTCGTCAGAACGTTGGATGATTTGTTTCATTGAGAGTCGCTGATTAATCTTGCCAAATAGCGCGCGCTGGTCGCCCTGACCAGTGCCCTTCATCTAAGATGAAGTAAACATCCATGGTATCGATGTAATGGTTATCTTTATCGATGAACGGGAAGATGGTGAGTTTTTTTACCTCTTCTTGGCTTCGCTGTGGCTCCCCATCTCGGCTGCGTCTTGGCAATAGGGTGAACGCGGAAGGTGGGGCGAGTTGCGTTTGACTGGATAGGGTATCTTGGTCTCCAGTGTAAGCGTACAAGTTGTCTCTCACCTCGTTCATCGTGACACAACCTGAAACGCCACCGACTTTGTCACAGCTGTAATCGCTGTCAAAGCCGGCGCTACAGCCGGTTAAACCGAAGAGTAGTGAAAGAGAAAACAAAAATTGCAGTTTCATGATTATTCCTCACGCCCAAAGCCCACGCTGTTTAGCCCTTGTTGGGTGAGCTTTTGCGCTAATGGGTTGTTGATGGGAGCAGCTTGGTTAACTTGGGATAGCGCTGGCGAATTAGTGATGACATCGAGGATCTGATTGGTGCTGGAGACTTGTTCACGCTGTGCTTGAATGCGCGTCTCGTATTCCTCGGCTAGGAGCGGATCGAGCGGAAACCCTTCTAAAAAGACAATGTTCACTACCGAGCCTGGATTGACTTCCACAATCGGATGATAAAGTTCAGCGAGCTTGATGTAGTAGTCAGCGAGCTTACTGCCAACGCTTTCTGTTGCGCCGCCAAGCAAGCTTAATCCGATCTTATCGCTATCCACACTTTGGCTTGGCCCTAGAGCGGTTGGTGTGGTGGTTTGTGCCAACGCCTTGCCAGCATCCCCCAAGCCTTGCAAGATACCTGCAATACCTGCCATTTGAACGATTTTGCCGTTTTTCAAAATAGTGGTGCCGCGGATACCGTTACGGCCAAAGTTAAACACGGTGGCATTGACGGGGATGTCTAAGATATCACCGTTGTCTTGAATACAGCTCATGCGGTTTGTTCGTGCGATACCGCGGCTGGATGAAATTTCGCCGTAAATGGCCCCTGTAATGGTACAGTTGTTCAGCTTGGACTTTTTACCATTGGGTAGGATGCCCTGATTGACGGTTTGAAAAACAATGGGTGAGGTATCCCCTTGGCCTGATACGCCCGCATTGGCATCAGCGCCGCCTGTAACCACGGCGGTGACAAAGGTGCCGGTCGGGACATAATTATCCGTTGTTCGGCGGGATTTTTTCTCATCAACGCTGGCTTGCCAATGAAATTCAAAGCTATCAAACGCGTCACCGCTAAAGGCAATGTCATCTTGTCTTCGGTAGGTGAACTCATTGATATTGCTCGTATCCACATTGTCAT
Source organism: Vibrio sp. S234-5 (assembly GCF_000960595.1). Classification (NCBI taxonomy): domain Bacteria; kingdom Pseudomonadati; phylum Pseudomonadota; class Gammaproteobacteria; order Vibrionales; family Vibrionaceae; genus Vibrio; species Vibrio sp. S234-5. Next base: position 6,703 of record NZ_JZAM01000126.1, on the reverse strand, counting down.
CGATGGCCGCCCTTGGTGGCAGACGATATTGTCCAAATGTATTGCCCTGGGCGGTGTTTGCGGTGCTTTGGCTTTCCGCGTTGAGACTTTCGGTCAGTTGTGTCTCAAGCTGGGCTTTGAGCGCCTCAATTTCATCGATCTTTTGCTGCATCTGCTGCTCTAGTCCTGCTAACTGCGATTCTTGATTGCGGTTAGTGGTGGTTTTGATGTTCTCCAGTTCGGACTCTAAGCTGTCACCAAAACGACTGAGCATGCCTTCAAATTTGGTCAGGCTTTGCTCAAGTTGATTGATTTTATCTTGTTGAAAGGTCAGGGCTGATTGGTTGTCTTTGTCGGTGAAGTCATCGGTCACGATAGCCCCAAAGCCGACCGTTTCATGTTGGGTTTCTTGAGGATCAGCCGGTAAGGTGAGCCGCCAAACCGCAAAGGCAATCACGCTAACGACCGTTAGAACAACAAAGGTGATACTGCGGTTACGCTTTTGTGTTGCCGCATTCACCTCTCCCCCTTCTTCAAAGTCGCCATCCGTGTCTTTGAAAAACCGTTTCTTAAGCCCGTCCAAGCTGTGTCTTTGTTTATCGAACATGGGCGGCACCTCCTCCGGTGATGAGATAGAGCGTCGTGGTTTGTCCAGGTTTTAAGTGGTAGGCATCGAGCGCGGCTGAACGAGCCGAATAGCTGTAGAACTGCGCTGTGGTGAGGGGGATATCTTGAGTGTCTTGGTTTTTGAGCTGGTAAATGACGCCGGAGTAATCGGCACCAACAAAGACCGTTTGAGGAATGATGGCCAGTTTGGCGTCATCCTTTGGCAGCGTTTTGGGATCGACATCGTGGCGTTTAAAGCCAGCAATGGGTGATCCATCATGAACAAAGCGCATCATCGATTTAGTGAGTGCTGTCATGGCTGCGGGATAATCTGCTGCAAGCGTGATGGGGCTTTTCTGCTCTTTGTAACTCTCGGACCAGACAAACTCGGTGACTAACGCTGGAGTGGACTTTGGGGTGATAAACAACGCAAATAAGCGTCCTTTTTCCGTGGTAAGGTGTGCGGTAAACGGTAAGGCGATGTTGATTTTTAATGTGATAGAGCCAGAGGCGTCTTTTTGGTTGCCTGATGAGGTACAAAACCCTTTGGGGCAGACAATCGAAAGGATGCGGTCATTTTTAACCACTAATCGGTTGATATTAATTGAAGAAAGTGCCAAGGGTATGGTGTCACCTTCATTAAACTCATAGCTGACTTTACCCACGTTCTGCGCCATGGCAAAGGGAGCGATACAAAACGCCAATACCAAGGTGATTGAAACGAGGTGGCCGCGCCATCTTTGCTGTGGTGTTAATGATTGCTTATAGAGATTCATCGTTCTTGACCTCGACTTCTTCAATGGAAAGTAAGCCTAGTGAGCCTTGCTCATAGCTAAAGCTCACTTGATACCATTTCATTTCAGGCTCTAAAGCGCGTCGCCCTACGTACTTTTGCAGTTTGCCGTAGAGCTGCACTTGGAGGGTGTCGAGCGAAATGCGAATGGAATCGACAGAAAATTGGCTGCTTATGTTGTCTTTCTTAATGACGGTGGCCTCACGAAGCAGTTTGGGTTGTACACTGTTCCAGCTTTGTGCATCGACATACTCAATGAGTTGTCCAAACTGGCGTGAGACGTTTGCAGGGGTGACGTTGAGTTTTAAGTAGAGTAGATAATCGGCCATCTGCTCAAGGTAAGGCTCATCGACTGCGCCGTCCGAAACCGTAAAGGCTTTTGAAACCGTTGGGGGAATAAGAGTTCGGCTTTGATGGGTTAGGGCTTGATAACTGGTGTAACCCAATACGAGGTTGGTGATAAGCATAGCAAGAAAGCCTGCCACTAATAAGAAGTTGAGCAGGCTTTTGATGGCTAACCTATCCCGCTTAATATACGGGTCCATAACGGTTAGGCTCCTTAAAAAATCCAATACCTCCGACAAGCGGAGGGGGTGCGTTTAAAGAAAGTGGGACTGACAAAGGAAGCGCCCCACCAATAAAGTGACAAGATGATGATGTTGTCACCGTATTGCGCTTTGATGTAGCGTAACCCCCCGAACCAGCCTAGAGATAAAGCCAGTCCTATCATTTCGTGTTTAAGCCAAAATGAGAGCCCGAAGACAACCAAAGCGGGTGCGATTTCATCGGCTGGAAAGCCCAGAAATCGGCGTCCTTTGTTCATGTGTTTAGGGATTGAGAAAAACTGATGAGGGTCTTCCATAGCGATTCCTTACGCAAGCCCAACAAGCGGAGCACCAACGTTCCACAAAATAGAGCCGCCAGCAAAACCGCCCAGAGCAGCAAACCAGTTTCGAGTCATTAATCCGGTGACAACCGCACCAAATAATCCAGTGCCGAGCATGGCGGTTTCGACTGTCGAGCCTTTGCCGGCGGTTTCTTTCATGGCTTGTTTACCCGTTGCAAAAAGATCAGCGGCTAACGCTGGCTGCGTCACCAGAAGTGCAGAGACGGCCAAGCCAAGAGTGAAAGCTAAGGTGCGTTGAGTACGTGTGTTCATAATGTATTTCCTTCGTTGATTAAATAGTTGATTGATAAAGTGGCAAGGGTGCATAAAAGGATCGCCAGTCCTACCAGTACCTAGCTGTTGGCATAGGAGTCGTCGCGAAGAGAAATCGCGGTAGCGAAATTGACTACGGATTGGTTTAAGGGGGTAACCGCAATTTGAAAGAGGTTGCGAAAGCAGCGTCTTTTAAACTGCCTCTCTGCCTTGAGAAGGGTGTGAGTTCAATCCGTTGATGCGGTACGTTTTTGCGTTGACAAGAGGCGTTGCCTACGGATGCCTAGATTAGGCAAGCGGTATATAAAATTTGAAACAAATCCTGATGCTGGATCTTTTTTTATAAAAAAAAGCGTGGGATCTTAATTTGATGATCGGGCTTTCATATGTTCGTCAAACTTAGCAAGATGATCTCTAAGGCGAAAGCTTGCCTCTTGTCGTTTTGTTCTCTTGTTTTCTTTGGCAGAAGCTTCAAGTCGCTGGTTGGTTTCTTTGTCCATTTCAAACCAAATGCCAGTCATATCGTCTTTACTTGGCATTGTCTCTCCTTTCTCTTGGGGTCATTCCAAATGCTGTACGGCGTGGGTTGTTGATTGTGTGCGAGAAAAAAAGAGTTTTTGCATGTTGGCATAAACATACATTCAACTTCACTTAATGCAGCTTTTCGGTTGACGTGCTGTCGCCAGTTTTTCTCTGTGAGTGTGAGGTTGCGCTGCTTACGATAAATACGGCTGCATTTTTGTAGCTGTTTAATCAGTTCATTGTCGAGGTTGTACCGATGATACTTTTTTCGAGAAAGAGCTGGGCCCGTCATCAAACTGGTATTCACTGTTCTTTTCTTGTTGGGGATACAAGTCTGTATCCAGTGAACGCCAGTGACAGTGGGATTAACCAATGAACAGGTTAGCGCGGCAAATACTGCTTTCTCAGCTACGTGGCCAATGGTTTTAATCTTTAAAATGGAGGTGTTTTGAACAAGATGTTCGAAGAGTATTGCTTTATGTCGGTCTTCACAGAAACCGTACACGATATGCAGGTTAGTCATGTGAGTCTCCTTCTATTGAACGTACATAGGTTTGCTTAGGTGAGCAAACCTATGTGCTTTCGCAAAAGAGTTTTTCAGTGCGTGAAATTGGCTGGTACTCCCAGTCGCCTCAGTGAGGACTTGGTCACCGCCCCAGCTCGACGCAGGCGGCAGTAGGTGATTTAAAGTTGGAGTTCTATGCCCTCCGCGCCCCTCGGCGCTCTATGCATAAACCGGATGCATTACTGTTTGAATGATCAGTTGTAGGTGAATGATAAAGCATCAGAAACAGTATGTAAATTGAAACTTTAAATATAAACCTAAAATTAATTATTTAAATTAAAGATTTGTCCACAAAAGAGGACAATTGAAGTAAGGCTATGAAAATGTAAGTAGGATAGAGAAATGTCGTTAGGCGGCAGGATCAAAAAACTAAGAGAAGAGTCGCTACATATATCGAAAAAAGAGCTTAGCACTATGTTAGGAGTAAGCCAGTCTGCTGTTAACCAATGGGAAAATGGTGTCAATTACCCGTCTCAGAAGAGGTTGATAGAGTTGTCGAGAGTTTTAAAAACAACTTATGAATGGTTAGTAAACGGCACCACGAGTTCACATAATGACGGTTCAGAGTATGAAATCCCATTCTATGAGTATGTTAACTGTAGCGCAGGGGCTGGTTTTATAAATGATAGCGAGGAATCTATATTAGTCAGTGCCCATTTTATTCCTCTACTGGGCGAAATGTCGTTGGATAAAGTGATCGCTCTCAGGGTTCATGGTGATTCAATGGAACCAGCGATTTCTGACAAAGGTATTGTTTTTGTTGATACTTCCGATAAGAAAATTATTGACGGTAAGGTTTATGTTTATCAACAAGAAGATGTTTTAAGGGTCAAGCGCCTTGAATATAGTGTGAATGGTTTAATGATAAAGAGCTATAACGATAAGTATTCAGATGAAAAAATTAGCAAAAGAGAATTTGATCGCTTCTGCATAATAGGCAGAGTGTTGTATAGTATAAATAGATTTTAAACTAAAACTTTTTTGAAAACACTGAATCAGTCTTATCATATAATCAGGTTTTTGAAGTAAAAAGTGCATTACATAGCACGCTACTACATAGTCTTCTATGTAGTGTAATTTTCAAAAACTAGAATGTGTTAGGGGTGAGATCCTAACTGATAGCATTCGCAAAGTAGCTGTTCTCCCGTAAGTGAACGGCTTTTTTGTGCCTGAAATTTAAGCATTTGATTTTTTTTGCTGATTTTGTGTAAATTTAAAGCCCATTGTTTGGACCCGTCATTCCGCACCTAATTATCTAATAAATCATGTGACTTTCATCACACAACGATTGATTGGGTCATCCAATGGTGGCTACCCAAGTCGGTTTCTGATAACAATATTCGGTTAAACTATCTCTCATTACTATCAGGAGGTTAAACGTGACTCGTCATCAAAAATCACATGCCTCTCTGCGAGTGCCTCAAAGGCAGCAAGTTTTCGCAATTGTTACGAACGTGTCGGCATCTTCGGCGAAATAAATTCTAAAAATAGCTGCGGAATCTCGGTTGGACTCTCAATCCAAGCAACCCTCAGACTCAAAATTCTCGTAATAACCGCATCAATATCAGGTGAATACACTCTCACGTGTTGGGTGGTGATGCTGTGGGTGAGTCGAATGTTCAGCACTACCCTACCCTAGCTAAATCGCAATACGATAAAGAATATCGGGCGAAGCGCAAAGCACGCAAGCGTGAGTTGATTGAACTTCATCATGAGGTCGTCTCTCGTGAGCAAAAATCCAATCCGAATTTTACTTTTGGCTTTTCTAAACGCAGTTTGTTACGTTCAGGTGAATGGGTCGATCTTCCACATGAGTATGCCTATACCTTAAAAGGCTGCGAGGAATACATTACTCATCCTCAACGCTTTCCTAGCCTTTTGGCATGGGGCGGTGGTGCTGCCGTCAAGAATATTCAGTGTAGAGAACTGATAGCAAAAGCTCTTGCGTGTATTTTACCTAATACGGATTTGATTGGTGGCCGCATTGGTCTACCAACCGAAGCTGGACTAAAAACTATCAGTTATGACCAACTTCAAGAAGATTACGCTTTGCGTTGGGGAGCGTTCATCTCGCCTAAGTCATTTGCTAAAGTCATGAAGTGCCTCAAACGTGCCTCTTACGTTTACACAGAACGGATCAATGTGTGTGTGGACGATGGCATGGAAAGCCATCACCTACATGCTTAATCAGTGGTCTAACCTCATTCCGCATCCAATTATCTAATAAATTACGTGACTCGTCATCAAAAATCACATGCCTCTCTGCTAGTGACTCAAAGGCAGCAAGATTTCGCAATTGTCACGAACGTGTCGGCATCTTCGGTGAAATAAATTCTAAAAATAGCTGCGGAATCTCGGGTCTAAGCTTACTGTCTACTGCACCGATGGCGAACTGCGCATCAGCAATATCCTTGCCGAGAATGCAATTCGCCCTTTCTTGGTTGGGAGGTGGTCATGGTTGTTCGCAGGGAGCGAAAGCCTACAGCATCGTCGAAACCGCAAAGCTGAATGGGTTAGAGCCATACGAATATCTTCACACCCTTCTGACTAAACTGCCGTATGCCGAAACGGTAGAGCAGTTCGAATCTCTTCTTCCGTGGAATATCGCCAGATACTAATATTTCTGGCTGCTCACTTCAATACTGCTGGGTATTAACCGCTTACACTTGACTCTAAGTAGCCGCGATTCGTGGATGCTCATTCGGCGATGGCTTAAACCGATCTCAGGTTCATTAGATAATAAAGCCCACTTTTATGATTACTTATGAATCACAACCTTTCACTTTTAAAAATTGAAAGATTTCGAAATCATTTCGTAAGTAAGTTGAGAACAATATCAAAGTAATTTTCTCATCAATAAGTAAAATAATTATAAGAAAAATAAATAAAACAAGTTGTTAACTCCTAAGTATGTTTAAGAGCTAACGTAGAAACGGAATAAAAGTCATTCTGGATAATCCTTGCCCAACGGGCGAAGTCAACCGTGTCGTGCAAGGCGTGATCATCCACCAATTTGAATCATAACTGAGGGTTTCAATACTATGTCAGCGAATATTGTATGGTGCCGAATAGACGAGCG
>NZ_JZAM01000224.1:0-631 GCF_000960595.1 Vibrio sp. S234-5 | reverse complement strand
GGTCATAGCGTTAATCGTAAGCGTGTTGTTCGACTCATGCGCGATATGGGGATTGGGGCGATTTACCCCAAGCCCAAAACGACGCTGGCGAACAAAGCACACAAGGTGTATCCCTACCTGTTGCGTGATATCGAAGTCACTTACCCAAACCAAGCTTGGGCGATTGATATCACGTACATCCCAATGGCGAAGGGGTTCCTGTACCTCGTTGCTATTATCGACTGGTATAGCCGCAAAGTGCTGGCTTGGCGACTATCCAACACCATGGACACGAGTTTTTGTATCGAAGCGCTTGAGGAAGCGCTGAAGCATTATGGGCCACCTGATATCTTTAACTCAGATCAAGGCAGCCAGTTTACCAGCACAGAGTTCACACAGAAGTTAATTGAACATGACATACGTATAAGCATGGACGGGAAAGGCCGCTGGGTTGACAATGTTTTCATTGAGCGATTATGGCGAAGCCTGAAATATGAGGAGGTTTACTTAAAGGCTTATACCACGCCCCGTGAAGCCGAGCTTGAAATCGGCAACTACATGGTGTTTTATAATGAAGAGCGTAACCATCAAGGACTCAATAACCTCACTCCTGATGAGGCCTACTTCGGTAGGCAAAGATACGCAGCATGAG
>NZ_JZAM01000462.1:0-454 GCF_000960595.1 Vibrio sp. S234-5 | reverse complement strand
CCATAAGGGAGTGCTTGGTTTTTTGATAGCTGTACATAGTAGCCAAACCAGACACCAATGCCAAATTGAATTATGAAAAGAAGAGGATATTGAATAAACAGAACACAAAAACGTAAAAAAAGCACTGTTATCGAACTTAACAGTGTGCGAGCGCTTGTGTAACAAGCACCAGTTTCATAAATAAGCTTAGAAACATAGAAGGGGAAAATGCATTAACTTGGTAGCAGAATCTCACCATTCAAATCATTCTGAACTAATTAGTTTTGTCGGACAGAAACCGGCTCTAGCGTTACGTACTTTTGAACAGCCCGAACTCTATTTTTTCCTTCTTGCTTCGCTAAATAAACGGATTCATCGGCTGCGCGAATCAAATCGGTGTACGTACTCATGTTTTCTGTTCGCTCTGCAGCGCCAACACTGATGCTACCTCTCCGCGGTTCATAACACGTTGGAA
>NZ_JZAM01000121.1:0-421 GCF_000960595.1 Vibrio sp. S234-5 | reverse complement strand
ATGATCAGGTATCTAAAGGGAGCGTTATTATGAAAAAAGTCCTACCTTTACTGCTGCTTACCTGCGCAAGTGCACAAGCGCAAACGCATTTTCCTGAGCTCACTCAACTGCTGAGCGAGATACACGAGCAATACAATAGCCCAACTCTCATGAGCATTGATAAAAAAGACACGGCAGACCTCACCAAGCTGCCTTACTTTTTGCAGCACATTGATGAAACGGACACCGTCGAATCAATACGCCTCAATGCCTATCTACAAGGTTTGCAATCTGCGTACTTTGGCAGTGCAAATCGTCAACAAGACTTAGGCGGCAATCACTGGTTCTGTATGCGTGATACCATGGCGCTCGATCCCAAACGCCACCCTGAGTTTATTAAAAAGATGATTTGGACGGTATTAGAGAAAAACGCCAACAATGA
>NZ_JZAM01000218.1:0-254 GCF_000960595.1 Vibrio sp. S234-5 | reverse complement strand
AAAATATCGAGTTCGCACATCTTGTTGTCTGATTATTGATTTTTGGCGAAACCATTTGATCATATGACAAGATGTGTATCTACCTTAACTTAATGATTTTTATCAAAATCATTAGGGGATTCCTCAGTGTAGAGTAAGCTTACACTCCTTCAAGCGCTTTCCAATCGCTCGTAGCAAATACTCTGCTTGTGCTTTGGAATGACAATGGACAACAGCGTCATCTGCGTACCTAGCAAATGGACATTTTGGAGAAG